>JBAWXO010000064.1:0-8382 GCA_037144035.1 Kiritimatiellales bacterium | reverse complement strand
AAACGCTATAGGAGGTTTTTCCTCAAAAGGCCGCTTCAACTTAGGTTTTCGGGTTTAATCCGGGCTGCCCAGCAACCGGATAGCATACGAATGAAAAAAGCCCTGTCTGCATTTCGCAAACAGGGCTTTTTTGTTTCAGCAGAAACAGCGACTTACATCATGCCGCCCATGCCGCCGCCCATGCCGCCCATATCGGGCATAGCCGGTTTGTTCTTTTCCGGCAGGTCGGTGATCATGCATTCGGTCGTCAGCAGCAGGCCCGCAATGCTGGCCGCGTTCTGCAGGGCAGAGCGGGTCACCTTGGTCGGGTCAATAATGCCAGCGGCGATCATGTCCACATATTCGCCGGTGGCGACATCGTAACCGTTGTTGCCTTTGGCTTTCTTGACTTCCTGTACGACGATGGCCCCTTCGATGCCGGCGTTGTCCACCAGCTGGCGGAGCGGAGCTTCGCAGGCTTTACGGACAATCTGGACACCGATGGCTTCGTCGCCTTCGAGTTTGAGGGTGTCGAGGGCCTTCTGAGCGCGGATGAGCGCCACACCGCCGCCCGGCACAATGCCTTCTTTGGCGGCTGCGCGGGTCGCGTGCAGAGCATCTTCAACGCGGGCTTTCTTTTCCTTCATTTCGGATTCGGTTGCCGCGCCGATGTTGATAACGGCTACGCCGCCGGAGAGCTTGGCCAGACGTTCCTGCAGTTTTTCGCGGTCATAGTCTGACGTGGTGTCTTCGATCTGGCGGCGAATCTGTTCTTCGCGCGCCGTGATGTTCACCTTCTTGCCGGCACCGTCAACAATGACGGTTTCGTCTTTGCTGATGGTGACGCGTTTGGCGCGGCCCAGATCTTCGAGCGTAACGTTTTCGAGCTTGATGCCGAGGTCTTCAGTGATGAATTTGCCGCCGGTCAGGATGGCGATATCTTCCATCATGGCTTTGCGACGGTCGCCGAAGCCCGGAGCCTTGACGGCGCAGACGTTGAGTGTGCCGCGCAGTTTGTTAACGACCAAAGTCGCCAGCGCTTCACCTTCGACATCTTCCGAGATGATCAGCAACGGCTTGCTGCTCTTGGCTACGCTCTGGAGCAGCGGAAGCATATCCTGCAGATTCGAAATCTTCTTTTCGAACAGCAGAATGCAGGGATCTTCCATCATAACTTCCATCGTTTCAGCGTTGGTCACGAAGTAGGGGGAGAGATAGCCTTTGTCGAACAGCATCCCTTCTTTAACTTCGAGGCTGGTTTCCATCGTCTTGGATTCTTCGAGGGTGATCGGGCCGTCTTCGCCGACTTTAGCCATCGCGTCCGCAATGATTTTGCCGATCGCGGTGTCGCCGTTGGCGGAAATGGTTCCGACCTGAGCGAGTTCCTCGGTGGATTTGGTCTTCTTGCTCATCTTAGCGAGCGCAGTAACCAGTGCTTCCGTGGCTTTATCGATGCCGCGTTTGAGGCTCATCGGGTTGGCGCCGGCGGTGACGTTCTTGAGACCTTCGCGATAGATCGCTTCGGCCAGAACGGTCGCGGTGGTTGTGCCGTCCCCGGCGATGTCGCTGGTCTTGCTGGCGACTTCACGCACCATCTGTGCGCCCATGTTTTCAAAGGGATCTTCCAGTTCGATCTCCTTGGCAACGGACACGCCGTCTTTGGTGACGGTCGGCGAGCCGTATTTCTTGTCGAGGATTACGTTGCGGCCTTTCGGGCCGAGGGTGACTTTAACTGCTTTGCTCAGCTTCTCGACGCCCTTGAGCATCGCGTCGCGGGCATCTACATCATATTTCATCTGTTTAGCCATATTCTTAATCTCCTTTTAGTTGATAAATCCGAATTTCTAATTTCGAAGCACGAAACAGTTTTCCAGATATTGGAATTTTTAATTTGTTTCGAATTCCGAGTTTCGGATTTCGAATTTTTTAACCAATCACTGCGAGAATGTCTTCTTCGCGCATGATCTGATATTCTTTGCTGCCGATTTTGACTTCTGTTCCGCCGTATTTCGGCATGAGAACGGTGTCGCCTTTTTTGACGTTGAAGGGAATGACTTTGCCGTTGTCGTCCAGCTTGCCGGTTCCCAGTGCGATCACTTTGCCTTCCTGCGGGCGTTCTTTCGCCGTGTCAGGAATAATGATTCCGCCTTTTTTCATTTCGGCTTCTTTAATCGGTTCGACCAATACGCGGTCGCCTAACGGTTTAATGTTCATGGATGCATCTCCTCCTGTTTGTGGTTATCGGTTAGCGGTTAAGGGTTATCAGTTCAGGGTCGAGCAAGCACTTGCCTGTTAACTTTTAGCTGACAACCGATAACTAAATTTATTTTTTCTTGTCGTCGTCCATTTTGTAGTCGGCGTCGATCACATCGCCATCCGCCTGCTTCTCGCCGCCAGCCTGCGCACCGCCGGCCTGCTGCTGCGCCTGAGCGTCGGACTGCGCTTTGGAATACATTTCTGTCGCTGCCGCCTGCATGGCTTCGTTCAGTTTTTCCATGGTGGCTTTGATTTCGCCGTCATCATCTTTCTTCAACGCTTCCTTCACCGGCTCAATCGCCTTTTCAACTTCCGCTTTCTTGTCCGCGGAAATCTTATCGCCGTTTTCCTTCAGGAATTTTTCCGTGTGGAAGACGGCGCTATCGGCCTGATTGCGCAGATCAACGCGCTCCTTGGCTTTTTCGTCTTCGGCGGCATGAGCTTCCGCGTCCTTCATCATTTTCTCAATCTCGTCTTTGGACAGACCGCTCGAAGCCGTGATGGTGATATGCTGTTCCTTGCCGGTGCCCAGGTCTTTGGCTTTCACATTCAGAATGCCGTTGGCATCGATATCGAACGTCACTTCAATCTGCGGCACGCCGCGCGGAGCGGACGGAATGCCGTCGAGCTGGAAGTGGCCGATCGTCTTGTTGTCGCGGGACATCTTGCGCTCGCCCTGAAGAACGTGAATGTCCACGGCCGGCTGATTGTCAGCGGCCGTTGAGAAAATTTCGCTCTTCTTGGTCGGGATCGTCGTATTGCGTTCGATCAGCGGGGTGCGTACGCCGCCAAGCGTTTCGATTCCCAGCGTCAGCGGAGTCACGTCGAGCAGAAGCACATCTTTCACTTCGCCCTTCATAATACCACCCTGAATCGCCGCGCCGACCGCGACCACTTCATCCGGGTTCACACCTTTGTGTGGCTCTTTGCCGCCGAACAGCGCTTTCACCGAGTTCTGTACGCGCGGCATACGGGTTGAACCGCCGACCAGAATCACTTCGTCAATCTGGCTGGTGCTCAGTTTTGAATCCTGCAGACAGGCTTTTACCGGGCCTTCTGCGCGGGCGATCAGATCATCCACCAGCTGTTCAAGTTTGGAGCGGGTGAGGGTGACATTCATGTGCTTCGGACCGCTGGCATCCGCCGTGATGAACGGCAGATTGATATCGGTTGACTGCGAGCTGGAAAGTTCGCACTTCGCTTTTTCGGACGCTTCTTTCAGGCGCTGGAGAGCCATCGCATCTTTGGAAAGGTCAACGCCCTGTTCCTTTTTAAATTCCTGCACCAGCCAGTCCATTACCTTCTGGTCGAGGTCGTCGCCGCCGAGGTGACCGTCGCCGTTGGTGGCGGCCACTTCGAACACGCCGTCGCCGATATCAAGAATTGAAATATCGAACGTTCCACCGCCGAGGTCGTAGATGGCGATTTTTTCATCATGTTTTTTGTCAAGACCGTAGGCCAGCGATGCGGCGGTCGGTTCATTGACGATACGCAGCACTTCGAGACCGGCGATCTTGCCGGCGTCTTTGGTCGCCTGCCGCTGACGGTCATTGAAGTAAGCCGGAACGGTGATGACGGCCTGTGTGATTTTTTCGCCGAGGTAGGCTTCCGCGTCGGTTTTCATCTTTTGCAAAATCATCGCGGAGATTTCCGGCGGCGCGTAGGTCTTGTCGCCGATCTTAATGTTGGCATCGCCGTTGGAGGCCTTCACCACCTGATAGGGCACCAGTTCAATTTCATGCGCCACTTCCGCGTAATTACGGCCCATGAAACGCTTCACGGAGAAAATGGTGTTCTTCGGATTGGTTACCGCCTGACGTTTGGCGGCCTGGCCGACGAGACGTTCTCCGTCTTTCGTGAATGCCACCACCGACGGAGTTGTGCGCCCGCCTTCGGCGTTTGGGATTACGGTGGGTTCTCCACCTTCCATAATCGCCATACAGGAGTTGGTGGTTCCGAGGTCGATTCCTAAAACTTTTGATGTCGTTGCCATGGGTTTGTTCCTTTCAGTTAAAATTAAAAAATTCTGCCTCTAGTATAGCATGCAGTGTGCCGATGAGAAGTTATTAGTTGTTAGTTGTTAATTATTAGTTGTTTGCGACAAATACAACCTTTAATTACTGGAAGAATTATTCTACCAATCTGTCTCATTCAACCGATGGATAGCGCCAGAATGGCGCAGTATTATTCAACCATTCATTCACAATTTTACACCTCAACGCCAGTTTGTTTTTTTAATGCGAACACACTAAAATGTTGCAAATAAATAAGATACGACTAAAAGCGAACACGAAAAGAAATGTGTTCGCTATCGAAACAGATTTAACATGCTATATACAAACATCTTACACGTTTTGCAGTCCAAATTAAAATCCCGTTTCGTGTTCGGTTGTGTTCGCTTTTCGCTCCGCAAGCGTTCGGTCGGCGCAGAAGTTTTCATGGATGTTACGTATTACGAATTACACGTTACGTGTTACTCGTTACGTGGGCAGGTCGTTTCGGCTATAGCCGTTCATGCCGAGGACTTCGTCGGTGGTTTTAAAGTGGCACTTGCAGGTTTTGAGCAGGATGCCGGGGCCTTTGTTCGCGATCAGTTCGGCGGCGATCTGTTTGACTTTTGCGGAGCAGCCTTTCGGTACAGTTTCGATGCCGAAATCTGTTCCCATCTTCCGCAGAGCCATTAGGAAGCCGGCGCGCGCCAAAATGGATGCGGCGGCGACGGCGGGATCGGACTCCGCTTTGGTTCTCTGATCCATTTTTATTTTTTTACCCTTTTCCATGAGAGCCCGTTCGATGCGGCTGGTCGGTCCGAATTTGTCGGAAAGGGCGCGCGGGCAGTCGGGAACTTTCTCAAGCAGGTTTTCGATGGCGCGGGCGTGGCCCCAGGCGAGCAGCCGGTTGACGTTGGCGATTTTGGAGTACATGCGGTTGTAGGCTTCTGGACCGATGGCGACGATCGCGTATTTGCCTTCGAGTTTTTTCCGGATATCGGAAGCCATCTGCAGGGCGACTCGGTCGCTGGATATTTTTTTGCTGTCGCGCGCACCGAGCTCTTTAAGAAATTCTACGGTTTTGGCGTCGGTATAGACGGAGGCAATGACAAGCGGACCAAAGAAGTCGCCTTTGCCGCTTTCGTCGATACCCATGTGGGGTTGAACGCTTTCAGGGTCGTGGACGGCGTCGTAGCCGATGCGCGCTTCACCGAGCACTTCGGGCTCAAGAGTGAAAGTGATCCATTCCTCAGCGCCTTTTCCTTGCACGAGACATTTTCCGGAGTTGTAGAGGTTGACGCGGCAGGTTCCGGTGTCCACGGCGATTTGTGTGTGCGGGACTTCGACGAAGGTGTAGTGCGGCGCGCGGAGCAGGGCAGCCAGTTTTTCCTGCTGCTCGCCGGTGAGTTTAATGGTGAACGAGTTCTGCTTCATTTGCAGGAGGTTCTTAGCAGAGTCCGCTTGGAATGGAAAAACAAAAGGTGAGGACGTTTAAATTTACAATCCGCCCGCCGGATTTATATTGTGTTTGGTCGAGGCAAAAGAGTATAACTGTCCGCATAAACAGGATGATCTTCCGTGTGGGGGGTGTCTGTTGGTCTGGTGGATAAAAGGGAGAATTAGGCTATGAAGCGTTTGTTTCTTTTGACGGTTTTTCTGATGGCGGGCGTCGTTGCTCAAGCGGCACCCAAGGGCCCTGTGACTCTGGACGAATATCTCGCAAAGCAAAAAGCTTCTGCAGATAAAAAGGGGTCTGCGTTTGATGAAGCCAAGACAAAAAAGGATTTTGATAAAAAGGATGTGAATAAAGACGGCAAGCTGAGCGTTGAAGAACAGACTCCGGCTCCAAAAAAGGGGAAAGCTGAGTAATTAGCGGATACCTTATCTTGAAAAACCCCGTACGGTGTACGGGGTTTTTTGCTGTCCGGTTTTGGAAGGGCGTTCAAACCTTGGAACTTTTAGCCGGAAATGTTTCCAAACATTGGAAGAATTGGAGTAAAAGTTTCCAATGCTTGGAACCGGAGTAACCCATGTCTGAAAAAAAATGCCCTTTAAATCGTGAACAGCTCGAAGCGCTGACTAAAAAATATCCGACCCCGTTTCATCTCTATGACGAGGTGGCCATCCGCGCCAACGCTCGCGCCCTGAAAGCCGCGTTTGCGTGGAACTCCGGCTTCAAGGAATATTTTGCTGTCAAGGCGGCGCCCAACCCGTATCTGATGAAAATTCTAAAAACCGAAGGCTTCGGCGCGGACTGCTCGTCGCTTCCCGAGCTGATGCTGGCCGAGTCGGTCGGCCTTTCGGGCGAAGAGATCATTTTCACCTCGAACGACACACCGGCCGATGAATATGTGAAAGCTGTACAGCTTGGCGCGATGATCAATCTCGACGATATTTCCCACATCGATTTCCTTGAGCAGTGCACGGGACTGCCGGAACTGGTCTGCTGCCGCTATAATCCCGGCCCGCTCAAGGGCGGCAACGCCATCATCGGCCATCCCGAAGAAGCGAAGTACGGATTCACCCGTCCGCAGATTTTTGAGGGCTACCGCATTCTGCGCGACAAGGGCGTGAAGCGCTTCGGTCTGCACACGATGGTTGCCTCGAACGAACTGGAAGCAACTTATTTTATCGAAACAGCGCACATCCTCTTCGACCTCGTCGGCGAGCTTTCCGCCGAGCTGGGAATAAAATTTGAATTCGTCAACATCGGCGGCGGCATCGGCATCCCCTACAAGCCGAAACAGAAGCCGGTTGACCTGGAGGTTGTGGGCGAGGGCATCCGCAAGCTCCACAAAGAGAAAATTGAAAACGCCGGACTTGGCCCGCTCGACGTCCGTATGGAGTGCGGGCGGATGGTGACCGGCCCTTACGGTTGGCTGGTCAGTCGTGTGTTACACAAAAAGAATACCTACAAGCAGTACGTCGGTGTCGACGCTTGCATGGCCAATCTGATGCGTCCGGCGCTTTACGGGGCTTATCATCACATCACCGTGCCGGGTAAAGAGGCTTTGCCGCTCAGCTTCGTTTGCGACGTGACCGGCTCTCTCTGCGAAAACAACGACAAGTTTGCCATCAACCGCGCGCTGCCGCCGGTTGAAATCGGCGATCTGGTGGTGATTCACGATACCGGCGCGCATGGTCATGCCATGGGCTTTAACTACAACGGCAAGCTGCGCTCGGCCGAACTGCTTCTGCGCGAAAACGGAGAAGTTGTCCAACTCCGCCGCGCCGAAACGGTTCAGGACTATTTTGCCACGCTCGATTTTGCGGGTTTGAATAAATTCAAGGTGTAGGGCATAGTCTGGAGACTAAGGAGAAAAACATGTTACAGGGAGCCCATACAGCGATCGTCACTCCGTTCAATAAGAACGGATCGGTGGACTATGCCCGTTACCGCAAACTGATTGAATTTCAGATTGAAAACGGCATTGATGGTATTGTGCCGGTCGGCACAACCGGCGAATCACCCACGCTCAATAACGACGAACACATGAAAGTGATCGAAGAGACCGTCAAAGCGGTCCACGGTCGCGTTCTGGTGATTGCCGGAACGGGCGCCAACTCAACCGCTGAGGCGGTCGAATTGACCAAATTGGCCAAGAAGTTGGGCGTGGATGCCACGTTGCAGGTGACACCGTATTACAACAAACCCAATCAGGAAGGGCTCTACCGCCATTTTTCAATGGTCGCCGATATCGGTCTGCCGGTGGTGCTTTATAACGTGCCGGGGCGTACCGCCCGCGAGATCGCCATCGAAACCGTGGCGCGGCTGGCAAATCACCCCAACGTGGTAGCCGTCAAAGAAGCTGGCGGCAAGGTGGAGCGGGTCAAGCAGACGCTGGATGTCTGCGACCTTGAAGTCCTTTCCGGCGATGATGCGCTGGCTTTGCCGATGATACGCGACGGCGCAATCGGTGTGATTAGCGTGGCCTCGAATGTCGTGCCGGGCGTGGTGGCTTCACTTATCCATACCGCGCTGAAAGGTAACTGGAAGGCGGCTCAGGTTCTGCACGACCGGTACGTGAAACTGTTCGATGCGATGTTCATCGACACCAACCCGATTCCGGTTAAGGCCGCGCTGGCGATGATGGGTAAAATTGAAGAAGTTTACCGCCTGCCGCTGTGTCCAACCAGCGCGGCCGTCAAAGCCAAA
>JBAWXO010000063.1:0-8401 GCA_037144035.1 Kiritimatiellales bacterium | reverse complement strand
CTGGGTGCCGACGAGTTCTGTACGCAAAACTTCTGGGCCACGGAAGCGGCCTTTCACCAATCTGCCTGATGAGTTGGCTCCAGCAATGATCTTCGTCAACTGGCGCTTCTAGTCCGGGAACATAATTGGAATTAGAAACCCGGCCGCAGGTCTTTTCCCGCGGCCGGCTTTTGATTTTTGGCGGCAGTCCGCGAGATGTATGGTTAAATGAATCGAAGGCCTGAACGATCGGGATCGCGAGGAAAAAATGAAACCCAATGCGCTAATTCAACTGGGGATGCTCGGCCAGTCCATCTGGCTGGATTACATTCGTCGCGACTTGATCGTCGGCGGAGAGTTGCAACGCTTAATCGAGGAAGATGGATTGCGCGGAATGACCTCGAATCCCGCGATCTTCGAAAAAGCGATTGTGGAGAGCCATGATTACGACGCGGACATACGCGCTCAGACGCTGGCGGGAAAGGACGCCAAAGCGATTTACGAAACTATCAGCCAGTGCGATGTGCAAAGCGCAGCCGATGTGTTCCGCCCTGTTTACGAAAGTTCCGGCGGCATCGACGGGTATGTCAGCCTCGAAGTGAATCCTCATCTGGCGCATAACACCGCTGGAACGATAGAGGAAGCTCGCCGGTTCTGGCACGCGCTGAACCGGCCTAACATTTTTATTAAAGTCCCGGCCACGGTCGAAGGACTGCCAGCAATTCAGCAGCTCATCAGCGAAGGCATTAATGTCAACGTGACATTAATTTTCGGCCTGCCGCGTTACCGGCAGGTGGCGGAAGCGTTCATCGCGGGTCTTGAGGCGCGGGCGGCTCAAGGAAAACCTGTAAACCACGCGTCCTCTGTCGCCAGTTTTTTTGTGAGTCGTATCGATTCGCTGGTCGATTCCCTGCTGGAAAAAACGATTGAACAGGGCGGCGAAGAGGCTGCCCTCGCTAAGAAAGTCTGCGGACAGGTGGCGGTCGCCAGCGCGAAGCTGGCCTATCAAATCTACAAAGATCTCTTTGGCACGATTCGGTTTCAGCATCTGATTAAAATAGGCGCGCGCACTCAGCGACTGCTCTGGGCCAGCACCGGCGCCAAGAATCCAGAGTACAGCGATGTGAAATACATTGAGGAACTAATCGGACCGGACACGGTTAACACGGTTCCACTCGAAACTCTCATCGCCTACCACGATCACGGCAATCCGGAATCCCGTCTCGAAAAAGGTGCCGGCACAGCTGCACGCCTGTTGAAGCGGTTGCCGGAACTCGGAATTGATATCGACAAAATAACACAGAGGTTGGAAAATGAAGGCGTAGCGAAATTCAACAAGCCGTTCGATGCGCTGATGGCCGCTTTGGCGGCATCGCGCAAAAAATGAAATTTGTAAATCGGGAGAACCGCATGAAAACAGAAACCGTCACACCCGAATTGCTCCACAAAATGGACGCCTACTGGCGCGCGGCAAACTATCTTTCCGTCGGCCAGCTCTATCTCCGGGACAATCCGTTGCTGCGCCGACCGTTGGAGCCGACGCATGTGAAGTCGCTGCTGCTTGGCCACTGGGGCACCACGCCGGGGCAGAATTTTATTTATGTACACCTGAACCGCGTCATCAAAAAATTTGATCTGGATATGATCTATATTTCCGGCCCCGGCCATGGCGGACCGGCGCTGGTCGGCAGCACCTATCTTGAAGGCACATACAGTGAAATTTATTCGGAAATCACGCAGGACGAAGCGGGACTGAAAAAGCTGTTCACGCAATTTTCGTTTCCCGGCGGGATTCCCAGTCATGTGTCACCGGAATGTCCGGGATCGATTCACGAAGGCGGCGAGCTGGGTTATTCGCTCAGCCATGCTTTCGGTGCCGCGTTCGATAATCCGGAACTGATTGTCGCCTGCGTCGTCGGCGACGGCGAAGCGGAAACCGGCCCATTGGCAACGGCGTGGCACTCCAACAAATTTCTGAACCCGATCACCGACGGCGCCGTGCTGCCGATCCTGCACCTCAACGGCTACAAGATCGCCAATCCGGCGGTACTCGCGCGCATAGAACCGGAGGAGTTGGAACAGCTGTTCCGCGGCTACGGCTGGACGCCCTACTTCGTGGAAGGCGACGATCCGGAAACCATGCACCAGCTCATGGCCGAAGTTTTAGAAAAGGCGATTATAGAAATCCGGCAAATCCAAAGTTATGCGCGGGAAAACAATTCTGCCAACCGGCCGCGCTGGCCGATGATTGTCCTTCGGTCACCCAAGGGCTGGACGGGACCAAAAGAAGTCGATGGAGTGCCAAACGAGGGAACGTTCCGTTCGCATCAGATTCCCGTGCTGGTCGACGCTGAGCATCCCGGCCATCTCAAGCTCCTTGAAGCCTGGCTGAAGAGTTATAAACCGGAAGAGCTTTTTGATAAGAGCGGACGGCTTCTTCCCGAACTGGCTGAGCTCGCGCCGCAAGGCGAGCGCCGGATGGGCGCCAATCCGCACGCAAACGGTGGACTATTGCTAAAAGACCTGAAACTGCCTACCTTTCAAGACTACGCCGTCGATGTGCCGTCGCCGGGCTCCGTCCAGGCCGCCGATACGCACGAGCTGGGTGAGTTCCTGCGCGAGGTGATTACGCTCAATCAGGAACAGCGCAACTTCCGGATTTTCGGTCCCGACGAAACGCTGTCCAACCGATTGGGTGACGTTTTCGAAGTCACCAGCCGGCAGTGGAACGCCCGGACAAAAGAGAACGATGAGTTTCTTTCAACCGATGGCCGCGTGATGGAAATGCTGAGCGAACATCAATGTGAAGGCTGGCTCGAGGGTTATCTGCTTACCGGGCGGCACGGACTCTTCAACTGCTACGAGGCGTTCATTCACATCATCGATTCGATGTTCAACCAGCACGCCAAGTGGCTGAAAGTCAGCGCGGAACTGCCGTGGCGACGGAAAATTGCATCGTTGAATTACCTGCTCGCCTCGCACGTCTGGCAGCAGGCGCACAACGGCTTTACTCATCAGGATCCCGGCTTCATCGACCACGTCATGAACAAGAAGGCTTCGGTCGTACGCGTTTACCTTCCGCCCGACGCCAACTGCCTGCTGTCGGTTTGGGATCATTGCCTGCGGAGCCGTCATTACGTCAACGTCGTGATCGCCGGAAAATATAAGGCCCCGCAATGGCTCTCCATGGATGAAGCCGTCGGACATTGCACCAAAGGAATCGGTATCTGGGAATGGGCCGGGTGTGATCAAAATACCGAACCGGATGTGGTGATGGCCTGCTGCGGCGATGTGCCGACGCTGGAAACTCTTGCCGCCGTTTCCATACTTCGGAAGCACATACCCGAACTCAAAGTCCGCGTGATCAACGTCGTTGACCTCATGAAACTGCAACCGCAGAGCGAACATCCGCACGGACTGAGCGACGACGACTTCGATGCGTTATTCACAAAAAATAAACCGATCGTCTTCGCATTCCACGGTTATCCCTGGCTGGTGCATCGGCTGACTTACCGCCGCACCAACCACGACGGGATGCATGTGCGCGGCTACAAAGAAGAAGGCACCATCACAACCTATTTCGATATGACCGTGCTCAACGATCTGGATCGTTTCCATCTGGTGATGGACGTCATCCATCGGCTTCCAGAGATTGGAACCAAAGGCGAGAAGCTGAAAAAACTGATGGAAGACAATCTCGTTGAGCATAAGCAGTATATCAACGAGCACGGTCTGGACATGCCGGAAGTCCGCGATTGGAAGTGGGGCGCCCAAAAATGAACACCAAGGGTCTTGCGAAAGATTTTCCTGTCGTTTGTGTGGGTGGGTCGGCTGGCGGTCTCGACGCCTATATCCGGCTGCTAAAGCATCTGCCAGCCGACATGGGTGTGGCCATTGTTATCGTTAACCACCTGAGAACCGTAGCCACTACGCTCCACGAAATCCTCCCGCACTACACAAAGATGCCGGTTGAATTGATCACGGAAAAATTAGATATCGAGCCCGACCATGTATTCATCATCCCCGAAAAGCGTGATCTGCACGTTCTCGATGGAGAGTTTCGTCTAAAGCCGATATCAAAACCCAGAGGATGGCCCGACGTGATCACAGTTTTTATGCGTTCTCTGACGAAGCATTGGGACGGAAAATTGATCGCGGTCATTGTCTCCGGTTTTGATGGCGACGGGGCGGCGGCACTCTGCGGCATAAAAGAAGTCGGCGGCATAACCATCGCTCAGAAGCCCGACACTGCCGGACAGCCTGATATGCCGGAGAGCGCTATCGCCAGCGGTTGTATTGATCTGATTCTTTCTCCTGAGAATATCGCTCATGAAATTGTACGAATTGCGCATGAGGTTTCCAAGGCCGGGTAAACGTTCGGAGTTCCTCCCCCAGTCAAAGGGCGAGGAACTTACCCGCAAAAGCGCCCGATTCGCGACTAATATACCTTAACCATCACAACCGATTTTTTCAGTTCTTCGACCAATCCGAGCATTTTCACCGGCTTGGTCTGGTGCGGCTGAATCTTGATTCCATCTACTGTTCTTAGGAGCAGAACGAGATAGTCGGCCTTTATGGCATAGTTCACATTCTGGGTAAGGTCGCCAGTAGACGCTAAAGCCACCGGTGAATTTAATTTGGCGGCAACAATTCCGACCAGGTTGCCGTATTCATCAAAAAGAGGGCCGCCGGAGTTGCCGGACTGTGTGGGTACACTGATCTGGTAATAAAGCGGAGCATCTTGCGCGCCGGTTAACCCGCTGATTGTTCCCGCCGTAAACTTGACATTGGAACCTTGCAGATCGGGATGCGGGAATCCCATCGTAAAAACCGGAGTTCCCAATTTCACGCTGTCAGGGAAACTCAGTGCGACTCCGGCATCGGTACCCTCCACACGTAATATGGCAATGTCATTGCGAGTATCCTTTTGGAACACACTGGCCGGAAAATCTTTCCCTTGGTAACTAATCGCGATTTTTTTGGCGGTATCGACAACATGCCAGCAGGTCAAAACATAACCGCCTTCAACCAGCAACCCGCTGCCAAATCCAGAAGGAGCAATATCCCCCGGAAGAATTTGATCAGAACGTATCGAGGAGTTTTTTTTCTTCCGTTCCATATTTGCGATTAACTCTTCTGCACGCGCGTGTCCTGCAGCAATTTGTTCACTTTCCAGACTGTTTTTATATACATCTCTATTTTCTGCTCCCAGATTCGATCCGTTCATTGCCGCGACCAACCACCATGCGTAGGCTTCAACGTAATCCTGAAGCACTCCGCGGCCATTATAATAACAAACTCCAAGGTTAGATTGGGCTTCGGCATAGCCTTGTTCGGCAGAAAGACGACACCACCAGGCAGCCTCTTTATAGTCTTGTTCGACTCCTTGTCCGGCGTAATACGATACTCCAAGAATATATTGGGCTACGGCGTCTCCATTCTCCGCCGCCCGCCGATACCACCCTGAAGCCGTCTCCAAATTCAACTCGACGCCCGAACCTTCCCGGTAACAATAACCCAAGTGTCTTTGTGCAAGAACATTTCCTTGCTCTGCCGCACGGCGGTACCATTTTATAGCTTCTACAACATTCGTCGGAACACCATTCCCATCCCAATAATAATCCCCAAGTTCGACCTGAGACTGGGCATTTCCCTGCTGCGCTCTCTTCAGCAAATGATCCATATCCGTTTCAGAAAAACTCACAAACGGGACAAACCCGACCACGATACTCAATAAGCAGAATAGTTTTTTCATTAGCTTGCCGCCTTCTTATCTCGTCCACAACATAGTATGTCCCTCTTGCTATTCCTGATGACAGACTACGCCGGAGACGGACGCTTTGCAGTGGGGTATAACCCTACCATTCATTCGATGTTGATCTAATAGGGTGCGCAAGGAGAAGAAACCGTTCCCAAACTGAAATGCTCTCGGGCTTACGATCGCCATCTGGATCAAGATTGATAATAAGCCGTCTTTGTGCGGAAACGGATGTGACTAGTCCTTCGATTTTTGATCAGTTACTTTTCGCCTATTGCCCAAAAAACTTCGGGCAATACTTCGGGTTTTGGTCATGAAAAATCACCGTTTTCCAAATGTTTTCACAAACACTTGCGCGGTCATAAATTTCTGCTAAGATTCACATTGCGAGGTGGATAGATGAAACATCCTGCATCGTGTTGAAAGTAAGTTTTTTGTCGCCGAGCTATTCGCAACGTGGAGGTCGAGGGTTCGATCCCCTTTCGCTCCACCATCTTTTTATCTGTTTATTTAGGTTGATCTTCGGGCGGACGACGGCCATCCTCCGCGCTCCCTTAAATTTAAGGCCCCGGTGTTTACTTGCAGGAATAGAGATCGGTATTTGGGTTCCTGCAATAAACATGGGTGTATCAATGAAGTTTACTGAATTGGGGCTTAGCCCCGAAATTCTCGAAGGCATTTCCCGCCTTGGTTTCGAAACCCCGACGCCTGTCCAGGCGGCGGTTATTCCGGCGATTCTCAAAAACGGCCGCGACCTTGTCGCACTGGCGCAGACCGGTACCGGCAAAACCGCCGCGTTCGGCCTGCCGATGCTGCAAATGCTTAATCCGGAAATCAAAACGCCGCAGGCGCTGATCCTCTGTCCGACGCGCGAACTCTGTATGCAGATCGCCCGCGACCTTGAAAATTTTGCCGCCTGTGTGCGCGGTGTACGCGTGCTGGCCGTTTACGGCGGAGCCGACATCAAGCCGCAGCTTTCCGCGATGGTTCGCGGCGTGGATATCGTCGTCGCCACGCCGGGCCGCATGGTTGACCTGCTGCGCCGCAAGCGCGCCGACTTTTCGAAGATTAAACGTGTGGTGCTCGATGAAGCCGACGAGATGCTGAACATGGGCTTTGAAGAAGACCTCGAAGCGATTCTTTCTGAAGTGCCTGATGGCGCGCAGACACTGCTGTTCTCGGCGACGATGCCGCGGCAGGTTGCCTCGATTGCCAAAAAGTATATGAAGGATCCGGAAGAGATCACGGTCGGCACACGCAACGCCGGCGCCGAAAACGTCAGCCACGAATATCTGGTGGTTCACGCCAAAGACCGTTACCGCGCGCTCAAACGCCTGGCCGATTTTTATCCGGATATGTACGGAATTGTTTTCTGTCGCACGCGGCAGGAGACACAGGATATCGCCGACCATCTCGGCAAAGACGGCTACAAGGCCGAGTCGTTGCACGGCGATCTGACGCAGCAGCAGCGCGACCGCGTGATGAAAAAATTCCGCGCCCGCGAACTGCAAATGCTGGTTGCCACCGATGTCGCCGCGCGCGGTCTCGATGTGACTGATCTGACGCATGTAATCAATTACAGTCTGCCCGATGACCTCGGCAGTTACACTCACCGTAGCGGCCGCACCGGCCGCGCCGGTAAAACCGGCGTTTCGATCGCGCTGATCAATATGCGCGAGCATAATAAAGTGAAGCACATCGAAAAACAGCTGGGCCGTAAATTTGTACAGCGCTCCGTGCCGACCGGCGCGGATATCTGCCAGGCGCGTCTGCTCGGCTTGGTGGAACGCCTGAGTCAGGTGAATCCGGAGCCGGGTGTGATTGATGAAATTCTGCCGTCGCTCTGCAAGAGCCTCGAAGGCGTTTCGCGCGAGGAACTTCTGCGCCGTTTTGCTTCGATGGAATTGCAGCGCATGCTCGAATACTACAGCAAGGAACCGGACATTAATGCCGAGCCCCTGCATGAAGGCAGTCATGCCGCCCGCAAAAAGCAGACCGCCGCCGGCGGTCTGGTTGAGCTGGCCATGAACATTGGCAAGGCCAACCATTTGAGTCCTAAGCAGCTGATGAATCTGGTGAATGTCGCCGACCGCAGCAGCAGTGTGGAAATTGGCCGGATCAACATCACGCATCTGCAATCGTTTTTTGAAGTGCCGCGCGATGCCGCGCAGGCGGTGATCGAGAGCTTTGCCAAGAGCCTGGTTGATTTTGAAGGCCGCCGCGTCAGTGTAGCGCTGGCTGGTGCGGGCAATCCCGCGAAGCGCGACGAAAAACGCGCGGCCAATCCGTATCGTCCAAACCGACCGAAAAATAAACCCGGACAGGGCGGCAAAAAGCCCGGCCACTGGCAGAAGTAAACGTGTTGCGGATTCAATCCCTGCACAGCACGCCTTCTATTTGGCGTACTCGATAGCGCGGGTTTCTCGGATGACGGTCACTTTGACCTGGCCGGGATATTTGACCTCGTCCTGAATGCGGTTGGCGATTTCGCGCGCCAGAATGAGTGCGCCAGCATCGTCCACTTTGTCGCCTTCCACCATCACGCGCAGTTCGCGGCCGGCCTGAATCGCATAGCATTTTTCGACACCCTTGAAGGAATTGGCGATTTTTTCGATTTTTTCGAGACGCTGCAGGTATAGGTCGGTGGTATCTATGCGCGCGCCG
>JBAWXO010000062.1:0-8417 GCA_037144035.1 Kiritimatiellales bacterium | reverse complement strand
ATCGTCCGCCCCAATTTTACGCCCCATCCGCCGTCGGTGTGCGCTCGTCCGCTCCCCAGCTATTTTTAGCGGGAAAAGCCATTGCGGAGCAAAAAGCGAATACAACCGAACACGAAACGGGTTTTTTTATTGGGCATCAAAACTTGTAAAATTTTTATCTATAACAGGTTAAGACTGTTTTATCTAGCGAACACATTCGTTTTCGTGTTCGCTTTTAGTCGCAACTTGTTTATTTGCAACATGTTAATGTGTTCGCCTCGAACCGCACTTCCGTTACCAAAAAACTCCCTATTTCATTTTTTTTACCTGCGAACCGCAAAGACGGGTTGAAGCAGAGCTGTTGTCAGAGCAGGGTGGACCGGGGTGATGGCAGGTGGCGTGAGCGATAAGCGAGAGGCGTCATACCGATATGCCGTCCGAAGGCTCGGTAGAAAGTCTCTATGCTGGCGAAGCCGCATTGAGAGGGAATTAATTTGATGGGTATATCTGTGCTCGAGAGAATCAGCTTGGCTTCATGAAGTCTTCGGGACAGCAGGGCCTGGTTGGGTGTCTGATCAAGATTGCGGCGAAAGAGAACGTGCAGATGAGATTCGCTGATGCCGCCAGCCCGAGCGAGTTCATGGACACCGACTTCCTTCCGGTTGAAACTGGCTTCGAGAAAGGCCAGCGCCATCGCGAGCGACTTCGGGTGGATATGAATAGTTCGCTGTATGGTGCCCCGATGCGCCTCCCAGAGAAAACGTGAATAGGCGTAGTGAGCAAGGGCGGTGCGATCTACACTGGTGTCGTGATACGCAGACAGGAGTTCCTGGCTTAATTCGAGCGTTCGCTGATGGTCAGCAATGATGGTCAATCTCGGAGCAGGTCTGTGATTGTGCGGGTTTACGGAGAAGTGAATGGCGAGGCATTCGTAGGGGGATGAGGGTTCAGTCCGATGAATGGTTTTCTCGCCGGCAACATGCCAGAACATAGCGCCGCATCCGAGTTTTAGATCGCGGGTTCCACACTGGAAATATACGGTGCCATTGGCCACAAGTTCAACTTTCTCAATTCCCTTTTCAATCGGCAACGGGTTGACCTTTACTGTGCGGGGGGCCTTGTAATAAAAAATCCGGATTAGTTTTTTTGGCAGATGAGTTGGCATAAACAACCTTATCTTTTGTTAAACAAGAATAGAAAACGTCAATTGTGCGATGCGATCGTATCTAGTACCTTCAAATTAATACAACAAACCATTTATATTGAATATAGAAAAAGATAATAAACGAGGAGTTGGTGCAATGAATATAGAAAAAGATAATAAACAAGGAGTTGGTGCAATGAAGCCGGTCTCCATTCAATTGTACACGCTGAGGGAAGCTTCGAAGAAGGATTTCCCGGGGGTTCTTAAGCGAGTGGCCAAAATCGGCTATAAAGGCGTGGAGCCGGCGGGATTGTACAATTATACACCGCTGGAATTTCGCCGGGTGGTTGAAGATCTTGGCATGGTGATTTCCTCGACGCACAGCCCGTGGGCAAAGTCTGACAATCTGGCGGCGACAATTGATACTTGCGGGGAACTTGGCGTGGATATGGTTGCGGGAGGTTGGGGGCGGGATGAATTTAAGGACATGGACGCCATTAAGCGAACGGCGGAGATGGCCGCCGGAATGGAAGAGACGTTGTCGAAAGCCGGGATTACGCTGACCATTCACAACCACGCCTGGGAATTTGAGAAATTGAACGGGCGGATTAAGCATGAGATTTTTGCCGGACTCTGCCCGAAAGTTAAGTTTGAGCTCGACACTTACTGGGCGGCCAATTTTGGGGAAAACGATGCTGCGGAGATGGTGCGTCGCTTTGCACGGCGGTCGCCCCTTCTGCATATCAAGGACGGGCCGCTGATTCGTCCTGTGGAGATTTATAATTCGGCGACAAGCACCTTGGAACTGAAGGCGGGTAGTCAGAGCGCTTCCCTTCTGGCTGTGGGGAGCGGAAAGAATGACATCAAAGGCATTATCGGCGCTATAGATCCGGCCGTGACAAAGTGGTTGCTGGTGGAGCAGGACAACAGCGACACCGATATGTTTGAATGTGTCGAGAAGAGTTACCGGTATTTGATTGAGAATAAACTCGCCGAAGGGAACCGGAAATGAGCGAGATCACGAATATTGGAATCATCGGGTGCGGTAATATTTTCGGTGCGTATATTAAAGGGTGCGCGATGTTCCGGGCTGTTAAGGTTGTAGCCTGTGCTGATATCAACATGGATGTCGCCAAAGCTAAGGCAACTGAGTCTAGCATTAAAGCCATGACGGTCGACGAGTTATTAAAGGATCCGTCCATTGGCATTATCATCAATCTGACTGTTCCCAAGGCGCATGCCGAAGTGAGCCTGAAAGCGCTCCGGGCCGGAAAACATGTATACAGCGAGAAGCCGCTGGCGCTGGATGCGGGCGAAGGACGGAAGGTGCTGGATTATGCTCGGAAGAAAAAGCTCCGGGTAGGGTGCGCTCCGGACACTTTTCTAGGAGCAGGGCTCCAGACCTGCCGTAAACTGATTGCCGACGGGTGGATCGGACGGCCCTTGTCGGGAACCGCATTCATGATGGGGCGGGGCCCCGAGGCATGGCATCCTAATCCGGCGTTTTTCTATCAGCGGGGTGCCGGACCTATGCTTGATATGGGACCTTATTACATTACTGCGCTCGTCCATTTGCTCGGGCCGATTAAGGCCGTCTCGGCGATGACGGGGAAGGGTTATGAACAGCGATTGGCCACGTGCAAGGAACATTTCGGTGAGATGTTGCCTGTGGAGATTTCGACCCACAACAGCGGGAGTCTGCTTTTTGAGCGCGGGGTAATTGTCACACTGGTTGTGAGTTTTGACGTTCAGCGGCATCGACATAATCCTATTGAGATTTACGGGACGGAAGGCAGTCTATCTGTGCCGGATCCAAATACCTTTGGCGGACCGGTTTCGATTTTCCGGCCTGGTAATGAGGATTGGCGGGAAATGCCTTTTGCGTACGGGTATCTGGAAAACTCGCGGGGAATCGGCGTGGCCGACATGGCCCATGCGATTTGCTCCGGGCGGCCGCACCGGTGCGACGGGAGTCTGGCGTTGCATGCGCTGGAGGTGATGCTGGCGTTTGAGGAGTCCGGTGAGACGCGATCCTGGGTGGAAATTAAAAACCGGTGCACCCAGCCCCAGCCGTTTCCGCAGGGTCTGCCGCCCGGCGTACTAGACGAATAGCACCATCGCGGGAGCCGAAATAGCGATAAAGGACCGGCACAGAAAGTGACAGCTATGGAAAACGAACCCGAACTCGAGCAGCGTATCGTACCGAAAAAACAGCGCGGTCCATGGGTCTTTGTGCCTTGCCTTGGGTTTACGGATGGGATTTTCAACGGTTTCGCCTCCCAGTATGTGAATCTGGTTTTCAAAACGATGGGAGCCAGCAATACTATCGTGGGGCTGGCCAACCTGCTGCAGCTTCCGATGGGATTTAAGGCGTTATGGGCTCCGGCCGTGGAGCGGTGGGGAACAGCCCGGTCGGTTCTGCTGACTAATATGCTGGTGATTGCCTTCCTGATCGGTTGCATGGCCGGTATTTTCATGCTTCCCCTTAATACAACGGTAGCGATTGCCGGAATGTTTTTTCTGACAATCGTGGTAATTTCATTTTTTGAGATAGCCAGTGGAGCATACCGGGTTTCAGCCCTGACCGGCGGCCAGCTTGCATTGTTTGCCGGAATCAGTTCAGCGGCGTTTCGCCTCGGAGCGCTGTTTGGTAACAGCTTCCTGATTATTCTGGTCGGCAAGATTCATGAGCGGATGCAATCCTATCATATTGCATGGGCGGCTGTGTTTGGACTTGTTGCACTGATTGTTGTCGCGGTTACATTTTACCTGAAAACGATTCTTCCTCGTCCGGTCTGTGATTTTAAAAACGAATCCAAGCTAACGGTAAAAAATTATCTGATGAGTTTTGCCGGTTTTTTTACACAGCCCGGCGGCATAGTCATTTCTGTCTATCTGTTTCTTTGCCGGTTTGGTGAAGGAATGCTTTGTGTCATCAAGAATCCATTTTTTATGGATCCGGCTGATAAGGGCGGTATGGGCATGAGCCTTACAGATGTTGGCATCATGGGCCCGTTTGTAATCATAGCCATGACCCTTGCGGGGATTGCCGGCGGAATCATTGTAAAAGTTGTCGGGCTGAAAAAATCCTTCTTTGCTTTGGGAATATTGATGTTTGTGCCTCACGCCTGTTTTTCATGGCTGGCTTTATATCCAAAATACGGGATGATAAAACTTTTCGGGATGAATATAAATCCTTGGGTTTTAGGTGCGACGGTTATCGAAGTCATCGGCTATGCAATGGCATTTGCGGCGATTGTTACCTTTTCATCGCTTCTTTCCAAAAATGCGGGTGCCAATAAAGCCACATTCGGCGCGGTCGCCGGATCATTTAATTTGCTGGGTTTCATGTTGGGCGGAGCCGCCAGCGGAATTGTACAAGAACAGGTGGGGTACTTTTGGACGTTCAACATCACCATACTGCTAGCCATACCGGCCTGGATTCTCATTCTTTTCCTGCCACTCCGGCAAATCATTGAAAAATCAGCACAACTGGATGCAGAGTCAAAATAGTCAGTTAAATAAAAAGGATTTATGGGCATGCTGTTTAAGGAAAATTGGAAAGAAACACAGGCGAGGTTCATCAAGTGGTGGAATCGCGAGGGTCTGATGGTTGGCGCTTGGGGTCCGGGAGTTCCGGTTAAAGGTGACAAACCCCTCGCGGCTTTTGAAGCCCCTCGCGATTTAACGCAGCGCTGGCTGGATCCGCATTGGCGGGCCCGGTCGAACGAGCACAGAATGCAGCAGCAGTATTTTGGTTTGGATATTCTGCCGATTGCGGATGTTGATCTGGGGCCCGGATCTCTGGCCCTGATGGCCGGATCGGAACCAAAACTTCAGGATCACAGCATCTGGTTTGAGCCGGCCGCCTTTGATTCATATACAACACCCATTGTTTTTGATCCTGCGAACAAGTATATGAAACTTCATCAGGAAATGCTTCGGGTCAGCCAGGAACTGAGCCGGGGCCGATATGTAGCCGGCATTCAGGACCTGGTTGAAAATCTGGATATTCTGGCTTCTTTGCGGGACAGTCAGGATTTGCTGTTTGATCTGATTGAGCGTCCGGAAGAGGTCGTTGCCAAGACGTTTGAAATCAATCAGCTTTTTTTTAACGTCTATGACCGGCTCTTCAGTCAACTCTACACGAAAGAAGACGGAGTATTCTTCAGCGCCTTTAAATTATGGGCGCCCGGCAAAGTAGCCAAGGTGCAGTGCGATATTTCCGCCATGTTTTCTCCGGAGATGTTCGATCAATGTGTTGTTCCGGCACTGACCGAGCAGTGCAACTGGCTCGACTATTCCATGTACCATCTGGACGGCAGTCAGGCGATCGTGCATCTGGACAGTCTGCTTGCCATAACAAACTTGGATGCGATCGAGTGGACGCCTGAACCGACACAGCCCGGCGGCGGAAATAAAAAATGGTTTGATATGTACCGAAAAATCAAAGCCGCCGGGAAATCCGTTCAGCCTATTCAAGTGAAGTACGAAGAGGTGCTTCCGTTAATTGATGCCGTGGGTCCGGAGGGTCTGTATATCCGTACGTATTTTAAATCGGTCGAAGAAGTTAACCGCCTGCAAAAGGCGCTGGAAGCCTACGGCTACTGACAGAGAATTAGAAATTTAATTAAATAAAAGGAGAGGCCGGATGAGAAAGGTGTTGAGTATCCTGTTAATGGTGTCGGCCGTAGCGGCGGCGAAACAGTATGAGATATATCATCCGACGATAACACGCGGGGTCATGTATCGTCCCGGACAGCTTCGGTATAACCATGATTCAACGATTGAATTTTTTCAGGGAAAGTTTTACGGAGCATGGAACGGAAACGAAAACCGGTGGGAGGGAAAGCCCGGTCAGAAAAATTACTGGGCGACCAGCGATGATGGTCTTAACTGGTCTCCGGAAATTGTTTTTTCCAATGTACCGTCATTCGGACTTCCGGAGTGGCAAACCGAATGGCAACCGAATCTTCTAAACTGGAAAAATCGAGAACTGTGGTGTTTTTGGACTAAATCGGGCGGGTTCATTTTTTCAAAACTGAACGCAGATAAGACCGGATGGGATCACCGGGTGGTTTGGGAGAGTGTGACATTAAAAGGACAACCCTATAGCACATTTCCGACCCAGAATCCGACCGTGCTGGCCGATGGATCGGTTATGATTCCTTGCGTATTTCGCTTACCGAAAGAAGTTGAACCCATTGTCGAAAAACAAACCTACTATTCTGGGCCGATTATTACTCGTGACGGAGGGGACACTTTTTTTGTGCCGGAGGGAGCCCTAATTGAACATCCGGAAAAAGAGAAGTTAAAAATGTGGGAGCCGATGTATGTGGTCCAAGAGGATGGCCGCGTTCGTATGTTCAATCGGACTCTTTCGTTGGGCGTTGATACCTCTCAGATGCCGTCAAATGCGCTGATTACGGCGGATGGAAGTGCAGATGGAGAGCGGATGGAGCCGCCGGTCTATTCGGCGATACGCACAGTTCACAGCCGAATGTGGCTGGGACAGACAGGAAGCCGTCGGCTGATGGTTCACAGCGATAGTATGAGGAATATGTTTCCTCTTGACCGGATTAATATCGCGTTCTTCAGCTCCCGAACCGGCCGCGATGATTTTGTAGCAGGCGTTCCGATTGAAGATGGCTTGATTTCCATTTCTTATCCTCAAGCCGTTTTTGTCAGTAATGCCGCTTATGTTTGTTACAGCTATCAGTTTGATCCGGCATCCATCATGGTAAGTAAAGTGGATCCGTTGCCTGTGGATGATCGGTGGTATATTTTCCCGAGATCCGGAAATCGCTCGCTCACGGGTAATGACCAGCCGCGTCCGGTTCCCGCATCCACAAATAGTGACGGTACTGTAAATCCCAGTTATCTTGAATTTTACGCGGCGGCAAATGAAGTCGAAGCCGGAATCCCGAATGAGATCGGAACCAACTCGGTCACCATCACCGGCTGGATTTCCAGGAAACCAAAAAGTAATGGAGTGCTTTTTAATGCGTTGAGTAGCGATGGGTTAAAGGGATTTTCCCTGCGGCTTGAATATGATGGAAAAATGTTTGTCACTCTCGGCGGTGAAAAAAAAGGCACCGACATCATCCTTCCTGATCCGCTGAAATCCGCCGGCCTCGCGGAGCAGAACGGGTGGGATTACAGTCCCTGGTTCTTTTTTGCCGTTACAATTGATAATGAACAGGGTCGGGTGTTCTATTGGAACGGGCAGTCGTTGAGCGCTTCTGCAAAATTCAAAGCGAGAACCGACTTCTCCAGCGGCAAGGTGCCCGGACTCGGGCGGCCCATCTCTCAGCAGTTTGCGCGAAATCACTATCCTCCATATATCAAAGTGAACTCTATCCGTGTTTATGGCCGAGCTCTTGGAAGCGAAGAGATTCGTTATGACTATAACCGGTTTATCAGTGCAGCGGATACCGGCGTGTCGGTAAATGATCCTGGGAATCCGATTTGGAAGCTGGATTTTAATTCTTACAGTTCCGATTTTCTATGTGTAAAAAACCGCCGTCCGCTTTCCATGCCGGTGGAGCAGAACGGCAACTTATTGACGTTCAGCGGAAACAGTTCGGCCGGAGTTGATCTGGAGATTTTCGATCCTGGGCAAGATGCGATTGAGGTGACGTTGCCCGTGAAATTAGAGAGGGCTTCTGTCAGTGAAACCGTGGTGTTGATGACACTGGGCGATGATAACGACATCATGATCGGGTTGCGGCTCAATGATCCGGATCGGGTATATGTTAATTGCACCGGAGAATGGGTTCCCGCCTGCCGATTCAAGACGGGTGAGCAGAACCTGCTCTCAGTCCACATGGATAAAAGCGGCGTAACGGTTGCCAACGGTCAGGAGGCGGTGACCGTATCCAATAATTCCATCGGCCAACGCCTTTATCTGGGCGACGGATATCCCGGTTTTTACATCGCGCCTGCCGACCGGTTTACGGTGGATGTTGAAAAATTCAAAGCAACAGTGATTCGGGGTGGCGCATCAGCGAAATATGGATCCTTTGCGAAGTGATACTTTATGCATGTCATGTATTAAACAGCCAGAAGAAAGCCAATGAACACATTGAAAACAATTCCTGACCAGCGGCACATCGCCAATGGACGAACTATTCCCAGTCAACACTACGCCGACCAGCCCTACATCGTGCAGACGGATGATGGCGCGTGGCTCTGCGTGATCACCACCGGTAGCGGCCACGAGGGTACGCCAGGCCAGCAGGTGGTTTCCATGCGAAGTACAGACCATGGAAAAACCTGGGAACCGCCCGTTGAT
>JBAWXO010000061.1:0-8594 GCA_037144035.1 Kiritimatiellales bacterium | reverse complement strand
GGAGACAAGGCCGCCGGGACGGCGGCGGTACGTATCGCAGGCGTCCCGCCTGCCTGCGACAAATTGAATAGGAAGTGCTATAGAGAAAATTCAAAAGAACTGTAGCCGCGTCTTTTGGAGGGTCGCTGGCCTCGGCGACCCTGGACGGCGAGGCCGCCGTCCCTCCAGAGAGAAATGAGATCGGCTACAACTTTTCATAAAACGCTATAGAGGAGGTCCGAGAGGGACAGAGGAGATGTTTTTACAACGTAATAAGGGGCACAAAAATAATTACTGATACCCATTTCGCATGATTCCGGTTTTTATTACCGCGCCCAGCGGACGCGGCTACAGAAAAATCTATTTCCTTATTCTGTGGGTGCGGACGGTGGCCGCGCCTGTACCGAATGTCATACGGGTTTGGTATGACCTGATCATTTCCTTCTGCGGTAGACATTCGGTTCTACAATCGATTCGTTGATTTTGTCCTTATTAACAGAAGCGGTTTTTTCCCGGTAGTCGACAGGCGTCTGGCCAGCCTGCCCCAGAAAACAGCGACAGAACTGGCTGGGACTGTGGTATCCAAGCGAAAAGGCGATGTCTTTGATGGAACGAGTCGTGGTTGCCAGCCAGCGTTTGGCCAGTTCGATGCGCTGGTCGCGCTGATAATGACCGATGGAACGGTGATAGATTTCGTGAAAGATCCGGTTTAAATGCCGCCCGCTATAGTTAAAATGAGACTCCATGTCGTACAGCGTAACGGGATGAGCCAGATTCTCATCCAGAAATACTTTCATCCTTTCCGCAAGACTGTTCAGAGCGGCTTGATAATCATTTTCGGATTCGATCAGCCCAGTGGGCCAGGGGTTGATTCTCATAAGCAGATCGCCGAGCACAATCCGGGCGAATCCGGAGAGGACAGGACCGAACAACTGCGGAGAACTGGCCTCTCCGGACATTTGCCAGAGCAGGGATTCCGCCTGGATTTGGTTTGGAGTGGCTTTGACCATAAATCCTGCAGCAATCACCGATTCACGAAGGTTATCTATAATTCGCTGTCCATCGCTGTCTTCCGCTTCAATTTTAACCTGCCAGCTGTGCATCAACAGAGGAGATGTTCGCATACTCCAGCCGTGTGTTATTTTGGGCGGAATAATCAGATAATGTGAACTCTTCGGGCGGAAGGAGGCGCTGGTA
This sequence comes from Kiritimatiellales bacterium, assembly GCA_037144035.1. Classification (GTDB taxonomy): domain Bacteria; phylum Verrucomicrobiota; class Kiritimatiellia; order Kiritimatiellales; family Tichowtungiaceae; genus Tichowtungia. Next base: position 7,418 of record JBAWXO010000061.1, on the reverse strand, counting down.
TCCGCAATGGAATATTCGGCTTCTCCCGAACAAACCCGCGTAATTTCCCAGCTCCAGTGACCATGATTGCCGACGGAACACTCTCCGTCTTCAATAAATTTATAATAGAAATGGGCACAAAGACGCAGTCTGGGAAACCGGATCAGAAAAGTTTCCAGTGCAGTACTTTCCAGAAGCCGGTTCCGCATCAAAACCGTTTCAACATCAATATACGCCCCGTTCTGCCCGGTGGGGATGATCCGTGCTCTGCGTTGTTTTGTTTTTTTCATACTGGCTCGTTTCGCATGATTTCCCAAAGCCGCCCAAGAGGCATAAACGGAAAAATCGCTGTAATTTCTGGACATGGAAATAATAGCCGCCGGACAAGACTAAGTCAGGCTCTAAATACTACTCCGCCGAACTGCGTCGACTGTCCCTGCTTCCCAAGGCAGGGTTGAATCCCGCCCCAGTGAAGCCATGCTCTCCATTTTGCCCGCTTGATCCCCTCACGCCCAGTTCGATCATTCCGATGACCGACTGTTCGGTCCGCCGGGTTAAATCACTTCCCTAAAAGCTTACACGCAGCCGCCGCAGCCCGCACGCCGACCTCTTTTTTCCGGCGGGGATGGATGTCTTTCAAATCTCCAAGATCTTTAATCTCCACGATCGCTGCATTCGGCGTGTTTTTCGCAACAGCACTCTGTACATCCTGCAAAGCGGCCCATCCTGCGCGCGCCTCATCAGATCCCGAATCATACGCTGGCAATTGAATAATCACAAAAGGCATTGACGGGTTTCCCCACAGAGTTCTGTATGCTGAAATCAGGTTTTGAAGCCATAAACGATATGCCTGCGCCCGCTCGACGGTACCCGCATTACTCTCCCCCTGATACCATACGGCACCGCGAACCGGCAGATTACCAAAAGGTAGAATAAACTTTTCAAACAGACTCGCCGGAACTGCCCGCCCCAACCCCCAACGGGCTAAACGATGCTGTCCATACGGCTTAGAATCAGCGGCATCCTCTGCGGCCGCCTTCAAAACTTCGGGATTGCCCACCAGCGGCTTAAATCGGTTCCCGTCATCCGTATCTGGAAACGCGTCAACCGGAACCCAAGCCTCAATCCCTGTTCCGCCTACGGCCGCAACATAGATACCGACGGGGGCACTCTGTTTCCGCGCCATCTCGGTTGAAAACCAGACCGCCACTGCGGACATCTTATCCACATTTCCGGCAGTGACCTTCGTCCATGAGCGTCCGTTGAAACAACGAACCTCCACCGTCTTGATATCTTTCGCGGCTTCAGTAGCCTCGTCCGTCATGGCCATGGTTCGTTGCATATTGGATTGTCCGGCGCACACCCAGATATCGCCGACCAAAACATCATCAATTATCGCTTGCTGATTCCCGATTGAGGAAGAAGCCGTCAACTTGCGGGATTCAGTAGACGCGTTCATCGAATCCAGTGTAACGGTCCACAAACCGGAATCATCGGCGACGCAGGTCTTTTCCTGATTCGCAAATTCAACGGTGATAACCGCGCCCGGCGCGGCGCGGCCGCTCAGCGGCACGGGCCGGTTTGCGGGCATCACCATGTGATCACTCAACCAAGCAGATAAAATCAGCGAAGCTACAACGTTCATACCGGCTCCTTTTGAAATAACGGTGGCGCGTGCGACAGAGCAACTACCGCCCAATCTGGGATATTTTGATCACGTTACCCTACTCATACCGACCCGACTATACCTTGTCAACTGTATCGTCATTCTGCCATTTCCCGATTATTTTGCGAAGCAAGCACAGGATGAACCCTTCGCTCCAGGGGCTGCAATCTGTCCTTTTTGCAACTACTGATCAACGGATTTCACGAATGGTTTTGTACATGGTGACGATGTTTTCGACGGGGATGTCCGGACCAAGGATCTGGCTCGGAGCGAAAATATATCCGCCGGCCGCGCCCATCGCTCCGACCGTTTCTTGCACATGTTTACACACTTCAGCCTGCGTGCCGAATGGCAGAACGTTCTGCGTATCGATCCCGCCATGAAAAACAATCCGATTGCCAAACTCCGTTTTCAGTTCCGCCGGCACCATGCCTTTGGCGGTCACCTGAATCGGATCGAGAATATCCACCCCGGCTTCAATCAGCCTCGGAATGATCGGACGGATGGCTCCGCAGGAGTGCATCATCGTTTTAATGCCATATCCGTGCGCTAGATTGCAGAGCCGTTTGATATTTTCAAAAAAGAACTCTTCCCACATACCGGGGCTGATCAGCAGCGCCTCCTGAGAGCCGAAATCGTTACCAAAAAACCAGACATCCAGATCCCCCTTCATTTCCGCAAAGACGGCCTCATTGAGTTCCAGATACATGTCCGTCATGCGGTCAATCAGTGTGTGTATAAACTCCGGCTCGACTGCAATGTTCATCAGAAAATTCTGAAAGCCGTGCATGCGGTAGACATCGCCGAGAATCCCGCTCCAGAATCCGCCGACACGCACACGGTTTGCGTTGGCCCGAGCCTCGTCGCGCAACGGACTGAAATCAAAATCTGAAGCCTTCGGCCACGGGAAGTTCAGCACGTCCTGCGGATTATCGGTGTTTTCAAGCGGCCCGCGAATGGCGCTATCCACTGCGAATTTGGTGGCATATGCCCCGCGCTTCCAGCGGATTCCCAGCGGACAGGTCCGTTCCGTTTCGGTCATGGCGAGCCTGGTAGCGTGTTTGTAGTATTTCAGAATCCCTTCGCGCTGTGACAGATCGCGCCCGGGCAGGTAAAAGAAATCCGCCCCCAGCGCATTGAGCAGTTCGATCTCGGTGGAAACACCAAGATGCGCTTTTAGCTTTTCATCGGTTTTGTAATGCGCCAGATAGTCCACCGGCGGACGATCCGGCGACTGGTGCGCACAGCAGGCGGCAAAACGTTCTCTTGAGTTCATATTAGATCTTTCTTTTTTAAAATCAATTTCTGGCCGTACGGTATATGGCATCAATGTTTTTAACCGGCACATCCGATTCAAAACACTGGCTGGCCATCAGGATGTAGCCGCCGCCTTTTCCCAGCACGTCGATATAATGCCGGGTTTCCTCCTCGATCTGTTCCGGTGTGGAGTGCGGCAATACAAACTGCGTGTCGATCCCGCCATGGAAACAGATCTGAGCGCCGAAATCGTGCTTGAGCTTTTCGATCTCCATGCCTTTAACTTTTTGCAGCGGCTCCAGAATATCCGCGCCAGCCTTAATTAGAGACGGGATGATCTCGCGGACCGCGCCGCAACTGTGCTGCTGATAGAACGCGCCGTAGCGGTGCGCGAGCTCCGCGAGCTTCCGGGTGTTCTCTAGAAAATACTCTTCCCACATGGGTACACTGAACAGCAACCCTTGCTGTGTTCCGTAGTCATCGTGTGGACGGAGGATGTCGATCTGCCCGTCGCCAGCAACCAGAATCCGTTCATAATATTCCAATTCAAACTGAACGAACCGGTTATAGAGAGCATGCGCAACGTCCGGTTCCAGAATCATTTTTTCGAACAGTGTCTCCATACTCATCAAGAATGTGGAGAGCTGGAACGGCCCTTCATGCCCGAACTGCAAAGCTTTGTCTTTATACCGGGCGCATTTGCATTTTACACTTTCGTAATCGAACCAGTCCGGATTGATCCAGTCATAATTTAAGATGTCCTGAACGGTGGTTTTTTCATTAAACGGATACTCACAAACGACGCTGTGAGTTTCTCCACCGCTTTGGCATTCCACCATTTTGCAACCGTAAACGGTCTCACAGATCACCCTCCCGTTCTCGATTTGCCGCTTAAGTTCCGGGCCCACATAGTCCGGTGAACAGTCACGGATATCGACCTCGTACAACTCATAAATATCTTCATGGCCGGACAACCCGTGCTCTCTTACAATTTTATCCTTCACATAAACCATCGCCTCGAAATTTACGGGGATTCTATCCGGCTGCTTATGCCCGACAGCACATCTCACTCGTTCTTTACTGGTCATGAGTTCATCTCCTTTTTAAGACGCTTCTTCAAATTATTTTCCAATGACAGCAACTTTAACAACCACCTTGGTGACGTGACTTTCGGTCGCCATCGGCGCATGCCCGTCTTCCGGAAAGAAGATCATGAACGTCCCCTGCGGATGGCGGATCCACTGATCCGGTGTTCCATCGAACAACTCCAGACCTTTTTCGTCACTGTAACCGCGTCCAGCGGTTCCATCCGGGACAGACTTCCAGCCGATGAGGTCTTCCCCGCGAACCGTATATTGAACATCGATGTATTTGCGATGGGTCTCGAGCGGCGACGCTTCCTTGCCGCGCCCCTTATCGCACACCGTCATGGTAAACAGATTATCGCCCTCTATTTCGATTCTGGGCCCCATTTCGCTGACATCGCCAACAGATTTAAGGAATTTAAATGCCTTTTCGAAAAGCGGATGGCAGCCAGCATAACGGCCCGAGTTTTCAATTGAATCTAAAATCATTTTTTATCCCGTATTTTGAATACAAGGTTTCGGCCTGCTCCGGGGACTCAACGACCGTGTTCACGGCCAGTCCTTGCGGCGGAAGTTTGGAGAAAATCCAGTCGAGATCTTTTTCCGGAATATCACCCCAGATCAGCAACGGTTTTTTCGCCAGAATCTTTTTATGCGTTTCGTACAGCGCTTCGGCCGATGGCCCGCCGGTGTCAATATGCAGTTCCATAGCCGTAAAATTCATGTCGAGGTAATCGTCCAGCGGAATAAATCCGGTCGAGTGCATGTGCATAATGTTGTTTTCAAAGCTGTTGACAATCTGTTCATCCCATTCCTTGAAATGCTCGGTATATATGGAGGGCGACAGCATCGCCGCAGTGTCCTCCTGATGCCAAACCGTGCCCTTCGGCGCCCAGTTGCTGTAGTAGAACGAACCGATGCCGCCGTGAAAGTCCGGAATATGTTTCAGCTGGAATTTTGAAAAATTCACGTACAGTTCGGTCAGCCTGCGGCAGACTTCGCGGGTCTGCTCCGGCTCATCCATTAGCTGATAGACAAAATTTCCGCCGCCGTAGAGGGCAGACATCATATCACTGATCCCGCGCATGCGGGTCGTCGCCAGCGGATAGCGTCCGGCGGCGCGCTCCGCACCTTTGTCGAGGAACTCAGCGGCGAGTTGCGTCCATTCGTTCTGCGGATCAAAAGCCGGCACTGCACCGGAAAAATTTTCCAGGGTCTGGAAATGCAGATTGGATGACTTGTGATTGCAGAACATCGGCAGGCCACAAAGGCACTCAATCCATTGAATGCCCCAGAATGCATCGGCGGCCCAGATAAAATCGCCCCCGCAGGCTTCGTGCGCGGCGAACAGGCGGTCGTTATCGTCAAGAAACGCCTCGACATTAAAATCGGAAGGCTTCAGCGCGCGCCCTTCCGGCAGACTTTTTGCCGCCTGATAGCGGGCAACCGGATATTCGCTGCCGACAAAAAAACCGAACAGCGGATGCTCGTTTTTCTTCGCGTAAAATTGTTTCCAGCGCTCCACGCGCTCAGTAATGTTCTGTGCCATAAGTCAAACCTCCCCTATTTTTTATCGGCCGGTCTATTTCGCCCGACTCAGCCGATTTTCGATGTCTTTCAGCATCCCGTACAGCTCGTCTTCTTTTCCCCGCCATTTGTAATAGGATGCAATACGCGACGCATCCGCCCCCTGCGGCCGGTAGCTCTCCTTAAAAAATTTTTTGGCGGCCGCGACGTTTTCCGGATCGATGTGATTCGGCTTCAGAACTCGATCCTCCAGCCACACGATGTTCCGCAGATCGCGCTCCACTGACACATGTTCCCAGATGTTTGGAAACCGGTCCGTTTGCTCCAGTCCGGACGGATCAATCCCCTGCGTTTCAAGAAACAGCTTGGCCATAATTTTTGAGCCCTCGTCTGTTGGATGAACCCGGTCCGATCCAATAATGGTTACGGAGGGATCTTTCGCCTGTTTCTCAGCATTCATCCGGGTCATCGGTCCATGAAAGTCCACCACTTCGCATTTGTATTTCTGCGCTAGTTGCCTGGCAATTTGAGCGGCCATTGCCAATCCGTTATTACAGCCGGGCAGTACAGGCGATGCGGCCGGATTCACCATGGTCTGGTCATACGGCGACGGCGTCACTACGATGCATTGCAGTCCTTTATCCGTGATCCGCTTCAGCAACTGATCCATCGAATCTTGATAAATTTCCAATGCTTTTTTCTGATCGGCCTGATCCTTCGCAGTGTTTGCGACAGTATAAGCTGTTCGGCGAACATCGTTCATGCCGAACATAACGCACACCGTATCGGGATGTTTGGAAAAGACGTCTCGATCCAAACGTGACAGGGCTCCGGCCGCCGTATCACCGGAGAACCCTGCATTAAAAAACAGAGGCGGATTTTCCGGAAACTGGTCGACATATCTGCACCAGACATACGGCCACCACTTTCCATAGTGGGTAATGCTATCCCCAAAGAAAACCACCCTTTCTCCGGGATTAAAGGATTTCTCTGCAACGCCGAACTGCCCAGCGCAGACTGTCAGTAGAAGAAGGGAAATAAACTTTATTTTTAAACTCATCTCGTCCCCTCTAATTTACCGGTTAACCAACAAAAAATCTTCACCATGAGCGCCACACGATTTGCAATGCAGATTTCTGCCATGCTGACCGGTTTCACTTTCTCCCCGACCTCTCTCTCGGAAGCGTCCACCATTACGTTCCGGAAAGGAAGCTTACGGTATGTTCAAAACGGACAAGCCGGTATCATTTCAGGACATGTCGATTTTTCAGTTCATTCGTCAAACGAGGACATCGGCAGGAAGCCGGCTCCAAACGCCACAAATAGCAACGGTATAAAAACCCGAGGAGAAGATATACTGTTTTTACAATGAGACAAGGGGGCGCAAAAAAAATGCGGATGGATCGCGCAACAGCTCGGCGCGAAGCCCGTTACGCAGAGCGGCGCGGGCATCCACCTCGTTCAGCAACTGGTCGAGCTCGGCGAGCGCGGCCATCCGTCCGCTGGACGTGCCCTTCGGGCGGCCTGCGGGATTTCCTGATTGTCCGGGTACAAACGACATAATGATCTCCTTTTTTCCTAAGGGAAAAAATCAAACGACAAAATGATCTCCTTATCCTAAGAGGGTGAATCAACCGTCCGTTGTTAATATCAATAGGAACAAGAACTTTTGAAACCGGATGGAACCGTTTGCCGCAGAATGGACATTCACGGCCTCCACAGTGTGGAAATTGTCGAATAGTTGCTGTAGGCTGGCCGAACATCGGCGACGTGATCGAAAAACACGGATGGGCGGAAGGGGAATTCTGGCTGACTCTGGCGCGATGCTTAAATGCGAGGACCCCTGCGCCCGGGTTAAACATTATGGAACGATATTCCCATCGCAGAGCTGGTTTTCGGGGCCA
>JBAWXO010000060.1:0-8599 GCA_037144035.1 Kiritimatiellales bacterium | reverse complement strand
AACGACAACCAGTCAACTTTTTCAACTCTTAGGTACGCACTTCCGAGAAGAACCCTTTTTTCTGCAAAAAGGTGCCCCACGCTCCGTCGGACACCAGCACGCGTCCGCTTTTTAACGCTTCAGTGATTTTCATAATTGCTCCATGGTTTTTGGAAATTCATCGGGATCGAGATTGGGAATCGCCAGTGCATCGATAAAGCGGGTTTCAAATTCACCCGTCTCCGCCAGATGACAGGTATCCGGCAGTTTTGCAATCCGGTGCAGATCCTCCCAGATGGTGCCCGCGCCGAGTGCGGCATACGCTCCAGCCAGCGAGCCGTTGCCGACCACATCGTATTTTTCGAGCGGTATCTCTGGAAGCAGGCCAATGGTAATGGCGTTTGTTATCCGCAGATGCACGGCAAATCCGCCGGCCAGCACGAAGCGTTCGATCTCCGCCATGCGATGTCCGCTCCGTTCGATCAATGTGCGGATACCCGCATAGACCGCCGCCTTAGCTTTCAGAATCTGTGACACATCAAACTCGGTGATCAAAATCGCTTCATCCAATCCGGACCGAGACGGAGGAACAATTACACAGGCGTTAACGTTCATGCCGTGACAGTCGAGCCTCACCAGACGGCTGGCCACACGCAGTCGGTCAAGATCAAACCGGCCCATGCTGTTCAGCAGCCCCGTGCGCCATGCCGAGGCGATAAAATCAACCGCTGCGCTGCCGCACAGCCCGGTCGCCGGTTTCCCGCCGATTGTTTCAAATTCAATTGAGTCATCAGACTGACAGATGATCTTTTCGATCACTCCGGCGGCGGCGCGGCAACCGTGCAACAGCCCTGAGCCCTCAAATGCCGGGCCCGCCGCCGTGGCTGTGGCCGTCAGCCGTCCATGATCGTTTAAAATAATTTCCCCATTAGTTCCGATGTCGACGATCAGTTCAAGGCCGGCCGGATCGGGTTCGGAAATATAAAGATCGGAAACGAGGTCGCCGCCGACATAACCGGCGATGGCGGGCACCGTGCGCACACGGGCGTTCGGACAGTTCGTCAGACCGATTTCCGGCGCGGTGTGTTCGCTGAATACTTTGGTGAGCGGCTCAAACGGAATGGAGCCGATACTCAGCGGCGAAAGACCGAGCGCCAGATGGCTCATGACCGTGTTGCCGGAAAAAATAATTTCGGTCACTTTTTCCAAAGGCTGGCAACTTTGAGCCGATAACTTTCTAATCATTGGGAAAAGCGTTTTCTGGATAATCAGCCGCTGGAGTTTTTTCAGGTTCCTGTCGTCCGTGCAAAGCGCGATCCGTGAGGCAATATTGTCCGCCAGCTCAATCTGCCGGTTATAGGCCGTTTCGCGCGCAAGAATTTTTCCGGTGGAGAGTTCGACGAGGATCGCCGCGACCGTGGTCGTTCCGATATCGACTGCGATCCCGAGCTGCCCCTTCACATTTTCCAAGGGCAGGAAAAGATTTTTGCGCGTGGCATAAAAATCAGCTGAGGCACACTCTCCGATTTTGAGCAGCGACCGCCCCGGAACTTCGACGTCCGCCTGTTCACCCAGCACCACGGTTTTGCAGGCGCGCGCTTCGAGGGTTTGCCCTGAAGCGACAACCGTTTCCGTTTCACCAATCCGGTAGCGCCCCGGCCCAAGCTTAACGAGACATCCTTTACAGGCGCCCTGCCCGCCGCACTGCATATTGAGCGGGAACCCGGCGGCGGCCAGATCGGACAGCAGAACGCCGCAGCGGTTTTCAACCGCTACGCTGTGTTTGCTTGAGTTGAAACGAACAGCCATGACGAGAGTTATACACTGCATGACATCATGGCGTCCACCTTGCGCTTGATACTCTCCTCATGCCCGGGAACACTCAGCACATCGCACTCCGTACCCATAATGAAGGGATGTCCGGCCGTTTTCATATTCGTTATGAGTTCCCGGGTCATGCGTTCGATGTCGGCAACACTGACGGCTTCGTCGGAATAAAACTTTTTGGACGGCAGATTGCCGTAGAGCACAATGTCCTTGGAAATCAGCGCGGCGTCTTTCCACAGTGTGCGGGAACAACCCAGACTGAGCATGACCGGATTCAGCCGGTTGAAAGATTTAACCATGCCGTCAGTCAGTTCGCCGCAGTCGTGGAAAATTAAATCCACGCCCAGTTCATCGAGCCGGGCTTTGATTTTCAGATTCGGACGCATCACAAAACGCTCAAATACATCGGAACCTTCCGCCAGCTGGTTGGGAGAGAAAAAGACTAGATTGGCGGCCGGCTCACAAACGATGATGGCTTTTGCGCCCGCTTTAGCCTGCTCCGTCAGGTAGCGCAGAATGATCTGCGTCGAAAGTTCCAGCACGCATTCCACCAGCGCGACATCGTCATCCTCTTCCGCCGTCAGTCCGGTGCCAGCCATAAAAACCGGCGTGATCGGGTCACTCAACATTTTGGTCATCAGCGAAAACGGGCCGATTCCCATACCGAGCGCAATGATCCCTTCCTGCTTTTCGCGTTCCGCTACGTGACGGATGGCATCGCAGGTGGCGGTCATACGGGGAATCATAAAGGGTGCGGTTGTAATTTTTTCAACCGAGCCGGTCTCCGGCAAGCTGTCGAAGTGGAACTTTTCGCGTTCTTCGGCCGGTATGCCGAGAATCGCCAGTATCGCTTCTTTTTCCAAAGTCAAATCCATCAGCGGAATGGCCAGCGGACTTTTGTAGTCGTGCGCGGCTTCAACCATCACGGCACCGAGCCGGTCACCGTGATGAATAATGGTTTCGTGATCCGCCTTTTCGTGAAGGATCAAGTGGGTTCCGATGGGCACGCGAAGTCCGCGTTCAGCGAGGTTTAGATAAAACTGTTTTTGCATCAATCTCCTTATTTCTATGCACAGAAAGCTACTGCAATACGCAGGCAAACGAATAGGAGATGAGTGTAATTTATATGACGATATTGCTGAATATTCGTCTAAATGGCCATAATGAGTGTATTTTATGTTACTATTTTGCTTATCAGATCAAACACGCATTGATCCGTTCAATCAGACGATCATCGCCGCCGATCCATTCGGCGGCGGTGCGCGAGGCACCGGTGGCCGGCGTAGAGTTGATAAGCCCGGCAGAAATTTCCAAACGCTGCCGGCCCTGATCCGTTTGGAAAACTCCTTTAAAACGGTCTAGTTGCGGAGCCAGTTCTTCCAGCAATCTAAAAAGCGCAGCGAGCCGAAACACGCCGTCTGAGCAGAAGGACCCTGCCGGAGGCAGTTCCGCATGAGGATGAGAATGACCGTCTGGTGAAACTGCATGTCCGCGCAGCTCAAAAAGCTCCGGCGGCAGTTCGCCGTGCGAAGTCTTGATCACTTTAAGTTTCGGCGGCTCCCACGTTTCCAGGCATTGGAAAAATTGTTCGACGGCTGCGGGCGACGCGAGATCACAGCGGTTGGCCACAACGATACCGGCGCAACCGGCCAGACGGTTCCAGTACGGAATCAGCTTGAGACTGGCAGGCCGGGTTTTTGCCGGATCAAACAGAACGATGACCGGCGCGAGCTCAAAGCCGCACTTCGGTGCGGCATCGTGCAGCATGTCCAGAAGCGGATCAATCAGAGCCATACCACTGGGTTCGATGATAATCCGCTCCACTTCGGGACGCGCGCAAAGCATTTCCAATGCGGGCAGCAGCTGCGCCACGGAGGTGCAGCAGAGACATCCACCAGGTATGTTTTCAACGCGCAGCTTGTCGGCCCCGCCAGCTTCAGCAATGAATGCGGCATCGTAGCCGGTTTTGCCGAAGTCATTGACGATGACCGCCGTGAAGCCGGACGACTGCGCAATAAACCGCCGGATCGCGGTGGTCTTACCGACCCCCAGCGGTCCGGCGATCAGGTGACACGGGATGGCTGCTGCGCTATGCTTCGATTCCATATTCCGCCAGCGAGCATTTAGATTTATCAACGTGTGGTGCCATCTGGGCGATCATGGCTTCTTCCGTTTCCGGAATGTCGTCTTCGATCGCCATTTCCATCATGTCGAGCCAGCTTTCTTCGCGCGGGTCAAGGCGATAGGATTTATCGTCGGCTCCCTTGCGGAGCTCTTCGAGCGCAGCCTGCACGGCGATCCGGGTGCGATCATAGGCCGTTTCGCCCTGCACGATCTTTTTGGAGATGCGCAGCACGACTTCCGGGTGAAGAACATAGGCCTGAGGATCGAGCGGAGCATCCGATTCGACAAGCCAGTCGCGCAGACGCAGAGCGTCTTCGGGTGAACGGCGGGCGGCGACATTCATCAGACGGCAATCATAGGCGAGCTGTTCGGCAGATACCATCGGAGCCTTGCCGCTGAGCAGCTGGACGTTCTGCACTGATTCGTTGGACCAACAGTCGCAAACCGCGGCAGCAATATTGCCGATCGGGCTCAGATGAGCGCAGGCGGCTGATTTCCCTTCGAGAGCAATCGGCGTACCGGTAATGGCTTTGATGTAAACCCCTTCATAGGCGCAGTCTTTACACGGGCCGACCGCACCCTGCTCGACCGCAATCAGCGTGCGTGGAACTGTAGCGACACGTACCACCGCCGCGAAAACCTTTGGAATCATTTTTTTGTCAGCCAGCACCATCGCGGTGTTTCCGAATCCGCAGGCGCTGTCGCCTGCCGGAATGACGCCGTTCTTTTTGCAGGCGGCAACCATGTGCTTCCAAAGGAATGCCATGTCACGGCAACCCAGCACGCCCAGTGCGAAAACGACGCCGGGAAGATCCGCATTAATCAATGCTTCGTCATTCAATTCTTTTCCGCCGGTCGATTCGATTGAAAGGAAGTCTGCTCCGGCCTCGCCGGCCTTATTGAACACCTCCAGCATGTGTTCCCAGTGAATACCGCTGCGCATAATCGGCGGACGGGAAAACTCGCGAATATCGTTGGGTGTGAAGCGGAGCGCGGTTTTAATGCCGTGCTTTGCCTGTGCCGCGATCAATTTATCGGCCAGCAGACGGTTAATTTCAAGGCCCCACGCCGGATTCAGGGTCATGTCAGGAAGCGTTTCGAATTCGATCTGCAACTGAGGGACTTCCAGCTCGACAGAGCGATGGATAACGTCATCGATCATCTCCGTATAGTGGGCGATGACCTGTGGCCATGTCTGCGCGTTGATATTCATGGCTGGCAGGGTGAAGTTGACTTCCGGGAATACAATTCCGGTTCCGATTTCAAGACCCCGCTTGGTTTTGACCGGTTTTGGGCAGCGTCCGTAGACAAAATTATTTAAGGAACCTATAGCTATGGTTTTGATCATGATTTATCTCCTTAAAAAGCACCCCTTTTTCCAGGGGTGCTTAACACCTTACTTTGCCAGCGCTTTTTCGACGGACGCAACCGCCTGATTGGCATCGCTGGAATAACCGTCGGCACCGATTTCGTCGGCGTATTCCTGCGTTACCGGAGCACCGCCGATGAGAATTTTAACTTTAGAGCCTTTGGCTTTGAGGTGGGAAACCACTTCTTTCATATAAGGCATCGTGGTGGTCAGCAATGCGCTGAGCATGATAACCTGCACACCGTTATTAACCGCCTCTTCATATTTTGCGACGTCACAGTCAACCCCGAGGTCAATCACTTCATAACCGGCCCCTTTTACCATCATGGCCACAAGGTTTTTACCGATGTCGTGCAAATCGCCTTTGACCGTGCCGATCGCCACTTTGCCGAGAGGCTCGTGTCCGCTCTTGGACAGCAGCGGATCGACGAGATCGAGACCGGCCTGCATCGCACGGGCGGCGATCAGCATTTCGGGAACATAAACTTCGTTGCGGGAAAACCGTGCGCCGATTTCACGCATGGCAGGAATCATGGATTCCATAAGAATGGAACCGACATTCGCTCCGGCATCAATTTCAGCCTGCACCAGAGCGGCAACATCCTTCCGTTTGCCTTTCATTATCGCATTAAACAGTTCTTCATTTTTGGCCATATATCCTCCGTTGAGTTTTGATACGTGTCGCATTGTAACCGAAACATCTAATTAAAATAGGTTTATTGAATTAAATATATAATGATCTTGCTGATGATGGGTATATTTTTATTAAATAGATTAGTTTTATTGAATTAACGGATTTTTTTAATATGCCAATCTTGTCTGCCACGGCATTAAAACGAATAGGGAAAAGCTACCGCAGTTCGTATGCGTTGGACGTTCTTGAAGTGCTGCCCTCCGGTCTCTGTACGGGTTGCAACGATAAGATCACGAATCTCCCGGTACTGGTGAATGCACGGGCTGACGGATTGGCAGAGGCGGTACGCTGGGGCGAACCGTATATTCTTTTCCTGATCCCGAATGTCATCAGCTGGATCATCCCGGTTGTCAAAGAGTCCGAAGTTCTCGGCGGACTGCTTGGCGGAGCGGTTATGGCAGACAGCGATCCTCACGATCAGCTGGAAACAATCAACCACCTGACAACTTCCGGCTGTCCGCGAAAAACCGCAGAACGGTATGTTAAGAGCCTCCCTCTCTGGAGCGATAAAGAACGTCCGCAAAAAGCGGCTGGATTTCTCTTTGCCCTGACCTGCTGTGAATTGAACTGGGACATGATGCTACTCAGCGAGAACCGGAAAAAAGCGTTGCAACAGCGGCAGATTGCCGAAGAAATACATCGGCGCAAGCAGGGGTCAGCCAGCCGCACTCTGATCGATGAGGAGCGCACGCTGCTGTCGCTGATGAAGGCAGGCGACCAGAAAGGAGCCCGGCGGGAACTCAACAAAACCCTTGGTGCGCTTTTTTCTCACACCGCCAACATCTGCCTCATCAAAGCACATGTGGTCGAGATGATGGGTTATCTCGTGCGCAGTGCACTTGAAGACAGTCCGCACATGAACTCCCTTATCGAAAAAAACCATGCCTGGATGACAAAAATCATTGATGCGGCTGACTTCGAAGCCCTGTCCAATGTCGTTGCCGATGCGCTGGACGATTTTATGCGCAACATCTATCTGCAGGGTCGCAGCCGAACCAACGAAACGGTTGCAAAAATCCTGAATTACCTCGGCGACAACTTCCATGAAAACATCACACTCAAAACGCTATCGAAAGAATCGGGCCTTAGCATTTTCCGCATTGCCCATCTGGTCAAAGAAGTGACTGGCAAAACCGTTCTGCAACACGTCCATCAGCTCCGTGTGCAGGAAGCCCAGCGGCTGCTGGAACAGAGCGACATGAACTGCACGGACATCGCCTACGAGACAGGGTTCGGCGACCAGAGCTACTTTATAAAACAGTTCCGCAAACAGATGGGTATCACACCTGCCCGTTACCGCCGCCTCTATCGAACAACTTATCCGGAATCAAAAACCGCCGACACCCATTAGGCGATGGAGGTCCATTGTGATTTTAAAACTGATCAGTTGCGAAATTTTTTACCGCGAGATGTGCGCGGCGGCGGCACGCAGTTCTCACCGCGTCGACATCGAATTTCTCCCCAAGGGATTACATGACCTGCCACCGGGCGAAATGCCAGCCCAAGTTCAGCGGGCCATTGATGCCATCCCCGCCGGTGTCTATGACGCTATTTTGATTGGCTACGGCCTCTGCAACAACGGATTGGCTGGCATTACCGCTCACGACTGCCCGCTGATTCTGCCTCGCGCCCACGACTGCATCACGCTCTTTCTTGGAAGCCGTCGACGCTATCGAGAAATTTTTGATACTCACCCCGGAACCTATTTCCTGACGAGCGGATGGATCGAACGCGGTGAAACCAAAGGCGATCTGGCAGAACTTTCCGTGCAACATCAGCTGGGCATGAATTTGACACTACAGGAACTGGTCAAAAAATACGGCGAGGACAATGCGAAATATCTTTATGAGACACTCTGTGAAGGGCTGCACAATTACTGCCGCTTCGTCTGGATTCCCATGGGAGTCGAACCGCCGGAAATGGAGCAGGCCGCCCGACTCCGCGCGATGGAGCGGGGATGGCAGTTCGAAATCATTCCCGGCGACATGAGCCTGATCGAGAAACTGGTCAATGGCAACTGGCTTGCGGATGAGTTCCTAACTGTCCCCCCGGGCCAGACCGTCAAAGCAACCTATGATGATCTAATTATCACATCAACCCTTCCTGTAACCGCCGGTCATGCGCCAGCTGCTCAGCGCCTTCTTCGACCCGCCGCAGAGTCTGGTGCTGAATGATTCGCAGCGAGGGACTCCAGAAACGCTGTAGCGGGTACGGAGAACTGTGGCCGAGCACGAAATACAGGGGGGCCGTGAGATTCTAAAAAAGGTTTGATACGGAATTAAAATGAACTAACCACTATGGCACTTTCTATTCAATTTCTCGCAACAAGGCAGGCGGGACGCCTGCGATACGTACCGCCGCCGTCTCGGCGGCCTTGTCTCCATTGCGACCAACTAACTCGAAAGCGCTCTTGTGTCCATCAGTGAAGATTAGTGGTTAGTTCTTTTCTGTATTTAGGCTTAACTGTGGGTGCGGACGGTGGCCGCGCCTCCGAGGTCATCGCCCTCGGCTGCAAAAAATAAAAGCGGCGATACGGAATACCTTTTATCGTCGCACTCCACGGTGCTGCGCACAAAATCCCCCAGAGGTGGAACGCGCCGTCCCGG
>JBAWXO010000059.1:0-8642 GCA_037144035.1 Kiritimatiellales bacterium | reverse complement strand
GTTCGCCGAGAGCAACCTCTGCGCCAAGATTATGGCGGTGCTGGGCACGCGGGTGGTGCAGATTATTTTCGGCGACAACGCCAATCTGACGGCATCGGTGGCCAAAGCGTTCGGCGCGCTGCGTCATTCGACACTGAGGGACGATCCGTTGGCGGCCGGACTGTGCGAAAAGCTGGAGCAGTTTATCGCGCGGCAGGAGGAAGGCTACCGCTAACTCTACGACGAAAAATCGGGCTCGTTTACGTTCGGCTGGAACGCGACACACGACCGTTTCACCGGCTGGGAGGACAGTAACGGCAAGTGGATTGTCGGTCACATGGATTATTTCGTAAACGAATTCCGCGGTCCGCTTCTGTTTGTGGTTCAGCGTTTCGATCTGCCGGCGGACGCGATCCGGAACAGCGGCTTCAAGATCAAGCCGTACCGGATGGCGGACGGCCGCGATCTTTACACGCTGGCGACATGGCATGGCTCATCGTTCCAGTCGCTGGGGCTTTCGCTTTTCATGCAGGAACTGGACATGCCGGGCTGGCGGGAAAATCTGGAAAACTCGGTGGAGATCGAGCTCGATTTTGCAGCCCGACGCAAACTGCCCGGCTTTCTGAGCGAGGCATACAGCGGCAAGGGCGTGGAATACACCGGTGACATCGGCATTCCGGATGTTGCGGTGACCGATCAGGCCCGCATCACCGACGCGCCATCGCTTTACACACTCGGCGTTGCCTATGAAGTTTCGCCGGACAAGATCGAAGTGTTTCTTTCCGAACATTGGAAAATCATCAGCCGGCTCTTCACCGATCACGGTCCGTGGGAAGGCTACAATACGACCAAAGACGAAGTGATTAAATTCCAGACCACAGCGCACACGCTGGCGCTGATTCTCGGCGGTATCGGTTCCGCCGAAGAAAATATGCAACGCTATCTGACGTGGCAGGGCGTGACTTCACTCTCAAAAGTTCAGGGCGGCGAGTCGAAGTCATTTGATTTCCTGTCGAGGCGGGCGCAATGGATTCCGTGGAGCCCGACCGGCGATTCGCTGGAGGCGCTGCACTGGCAGAACGGGGGCCGGATTCGCGGCGATGCGGTGCGCAACGGCGCGGTCACCATAAAACTGCCGAAGGCGACGAGTCTGTCGAACGGCGCGCTGCTGATCCGCTACCGCGCGGCCAAGCCGCTGAAAGCCGTAATGACTCTGACCGGCGGGCCAACCGTGTTTCAAAATGAAATTTTCACCCGCTTCGATGTCACGGACACCGAAAAGACAATCCGGATTCCAATGCCTGGAACACCGGGGCTGGAAAGCGTCACCGAGCTGGTGATCCGCTTCGGCGATCAGCGCGCCCCGCGGCCGGTGGATTTAACCCTTTCCGGCTTCGAATTTGTTCCGGCGCAGTAAGCCCGCTTACTTGAGGTATGAACAGCAGTAGTCGGCGACGACAGGAACCTTGAGCTTAAATTTGCTGTTGGCCGGAACCTGATAGGATTCGCCCGCCTTGAAAGTTTTCCACTGGGTTTGACTGGGCAGGAGCACATCCATCTGTCCGCCGAGAATTTCCATAATTTCAGCGGCTTCGGTACCGAATTCATAGTCGCCGGGCATCATGATGCCGAGGGTCTTTTTTGTTCCGTCGGCAAACAGGACGGTGCGGCTGGTGACTTTGCCGTCAAAATAAACATTGGCTTTCTTCACTACGGTTACGTTTTTGAATTCGGTCATGATTTGCTCCTTCTGAATTTGAAGGGCGAGAAAATCCACTTTCCCGGCCCCGTTGTCAAAATGATTTAAGCTTCGCCGGATTAGGGTTTGCAGACGGGCGGAGCAAAAGATAACAATGCGCGCTTTTACGAATCCAGCGCGGGGAGTTCATCATGAAGAAAACGCTGTTGTTTATATCGCTGGCGGTTTTTTGTGCCGGAGTGTCGGCCGAAAGCCTGCTGAAGCCCGTTAACGATCTGGGCTATGGAACCTGGAAGGCACGGCTGCAAACACTGAGCATGTACCGTGATGTTGAAAATCCGCCGTCCGGAACGCCTTGTAGTGCCTATTCCACGACGGCGGGTTTGCTGGTCGGTTACACCACGCCGGAGCTGGCCGGATTCAGTTCCGGGCTGGCCTGGATTTATGTGGTGCCGATGGGATCCAGCACCGACAGCGATGACGGCAAGCTTCAGTTAAGCAACGGACGCGTCAATGTGCTCAACGAGGCGTGGGTGAAATACCGCTTCGAAAGTCTCGGCCTGACGAACACGTTTATTAAAGCCGGGCGGCAGGTTCTTAACGGCGAACTGTTCCGTTCCGACGAGATCCGGCAGAAGCCGCGTGCGGTCGAGGCGGTTCAGTTGACCACCAAAGACGTTCCGGGCTTTGCATTCACATTCGGGCATGCGTGGCGTCTCAGCAATGTTCTGGATAATCAGGACGGCTGGAAGTTCAATGATTTCGATGAAGTGCTGGCGCAAGGCAATGGCTGCAGCAGTCACGGTATTTCCTGGGGCGAGGCGGTGTTCACCGGCATTACCAATCTGGAAGTGGCCGTGTATGAGGCCTATGTTCACGACATCGCCAATGTCATTGGTGGACGGACACGTTATGCCCTGACGGATACCTTTGCTCTGTTGGGCTATTTTCAACACGCGGATTCCGTACAGACGGCCGATTCCATTGCGCCGTTCAATTCCGACATGTTCAGTCTTGCGGTGGAACAGAAGGTTGGCGGTGTCACATTTGAACCCGGCTGGTTCAGCGTCCGCGGCGCCGACATGATTTTTCATGAAACAAGCACCGGACTAAATCATCCGCTAGGGGCTCCGCTGCTGATCTATTCCGGTCCTTTCAACGGCGGATCCGACAGCGCCTATCTGAAAGCCACGACCAAGATCGGCAAGACCGCGCTGTACATGCTCTACTGCTATACTTGGCAGGATCATAGCAATAGCAAGAAGGCTTTCGACGGACAGGAAATCAACTTCGTTGTCAAACAGCCGATCAACGACAATTTGTCAGTTGCGGTTAAGGTCGGTGCCGGTTATCAGGACGGGACGGATGGCAGAGATAATACAACCGCCACCGACGCCCGCCTGTTCGTGACGTATGATTTTTGATCACGACTCGCTGAGTCGTTTTTTCGGTTCGTCGTAGAGCAGAGCGTGGGCTTCGCGCAGGATTCCCGGAATGCGGTCAGCGAAGCGGCTCTTTGCGAGAACCGGTTTCAGGTCTTCATCCTTGAAGTCCGCGGCCGGCAATCCGCCGAACCAGTGGCCGGCGTTACCCATGAGGTTGTAACGCATTTTTCCGAAGGCGACCATGTCGAGCCCTTTGGCATAGGTCCAGAGACGCAGGATTTCGGGAATGTTGATTTCGCCGGGCGTGTCCTGCCAGCGCGGCAGGCCTTCGTGCCAGTGATGCGCCCAGTCGGTGCCGAGCGTTTTTTCCAATGATTGGAAAATCCGGTCTTCAATTTTTCCAACCATGGGAAACTTTTCTTCCATATTGCCGACGGTGGTGGCGTGTTCGGAAAAGTCTGAAGGGCGGGACGCGCCGATGGAGAGCGTGTGAACTTCCGGCCGGCGCAGACAGTAGAGGTCGTTGAACTGCATCGGCGTCAGCGGCTGGCAGAGGTCAATGAGCTTGGGCGGCGGCTCGTAGAGTTTGCCGCCTTTATCGCACGGGCTGATAATGAAAACACCCATGTCGAGCTTGGTTGCCGCCTGAACAGAAGCCCAGTTGATCGGGTGGTAAACGAAGTACCAGTGCAGGTTGACGTACTCAAAGAGGCCCGTCTCGATGGCTTTGACGACGATATCCGGCGCGCCATGGGTTGAGAACCCGATATGGCGGCAGCGACCTTCTTTTTTGAGCTGTTGCGCTACGGGTAGGCATTTCAGCGCCTGCTGCAGCGTTTCCTCGTTGTTAATGCCGTGGATGGCGAGCAGATCGACATGATCCAGTTTCAGCGCCGCCATCGAAATCTCAAAGGCTTCAAGAAATTCAGCCGGAGTGTCTTTGGGGCCGACTTTGGTCTGAACGATCATTTTGTCGCGCGGAAGTGACGGGAGGAATTTTCCAAGCTGATATTCGGAGGTGCCGTAGCCGCGCGCGGTTTCGATGTGGTTGATGCCGAGGTCGAGAGCATAGCGGACGGTGGCTTCGACGTTTTTCTGGTTTTCTTCGGTGACCAATGCGCGGGCGGCTTCGTCGTCCTGCCACGACTGCTGATAACGCATGCCGCCGCAGGTGAGGACGGACAGTTGCAGTTCAGTTTTTCCAAAACGCCGTCTCGGTATACGCATGACTTAACCTCCAAAGGCAACGATGAGACTCAGCGAAATCGCGGAGAGCAGGGTGCTGATGACGATGATGCGCCCGGCCAGCGGGGCGTCGCTGCCGAACATATCGGCGAGGACATAACTTGCGGTGGCCGTCGGGCAGGCCAGATAGATGAGCAGAATTTTCAGTTCCGTTCCGGAGACGCCCCAGACGCGTCCGAGCAGGAGGCCGATGGCGGGCAGGGCAAATACTTTGATGAGCGAGGCGATCAGCGCGGGCGATGCCGCGGCGGGTGTCTTTTCAAAGGTCAGGGAGGAGCCGATACACAGCAGCGCGAGCGGAAGTGCCGACTGCCCAAGCGCCGCGAAGGTGCGCGCGAACATCAGCGGCACAGGGAAGCCGGCGGAATTGATGAGCAGTCCGGCGACGCAAGCGATGATCATGGGATTGAGCAGCAGTTGCTTGAGAAACACGCCGACCGCCGCCGCGCCTTTTTGCTGCTTTTCGCCGTGAGCAAGAAGGATGATGATGGAGGAGAAATTGTAGAAAATAATGGCGGGCCCCAGTGCGACCGTGGCGAGCGCCTTTACGTTCGGAAGGGTTCCGGCCAGCGCGTAGAGGATGACCGGCAGCCCGATAAAAGCGTTATTGCCGCGTCCGCAGCCCTGCACGAAAGCTCCGAGCGCGCGGTGCGGGAGACGCAGCAGACGCGCCGCCAGATAGCCGAGCAAAAAGGCGATCAGGGTGGCGCTGATCAGCATCAGGGTGATGCGGCGGACTTCGCCGGCATCGAAAACCGCGCTGGAGATTTCCGAAAAGAGCAGGGCGGGCAGGGCGACCCAGTAGGTGAGCTGGTTAATGCCTTTGACGAGGCCGTCCGAGAAGAAACCGAAGCGGCAAAGCAGTTTCCCAAGCACGATAATCAGGAAGATGGGCATCAGACTGTTGAGCACATACATGGACGCAAGAGTAAAGGGGCTGGAGGCATGAAACAAGTGGAAAGGCGGCGAACCGTTTCGTTTGACATCATTAGCCTTTTCCGTACAATGCGCGCTTCTTTTTTACGGCGGCGGGATAGCTCAGTTGGTAGAGCAAGGGACTGAAAATCCCTGTGTCCTCGGTTCGATTCCGAGTCCCGCCACACCCTTCCTATTTTTCCTAGAAAAGTTGCAATTTCCTAAGGAATAGGCCATTTTGCTACATACAACTGCTCCATAAAGGAGTAGGGAAAATGTTCATCACAATGGAAATAAAACACGTCATCAAACGCGGGGAAAACTATATTCGTCTTGGCACCCGACTCATCAATGAAAACAAGTTTCGCGGCATCAAGTTCCTGTAGATCACGCATCCATTGCTCGCGCCGTACCCGGACGTCCTCACGCTCTTGCTCGCTGGCATGCAGCGTTTTTTTTATAGCGGTAGGCGAGCCGGTTCAGCGCCCGCTGCACCGCCATGATCGAACACGCGGCCCCGCTGAGCGCCTTGAGTTCTTCGAGCGTTGTGTCGTGATGACGCTGAACGAGCGTATCGAGTGCGGCCAGCGCCTTGCCCTCATAAACCGCATGACGGTGACCCCGGGGAAGCGGCTTGGTCCGGCCCGTTTGTTTATAACAGGCCAGCCAGTCTTGAAACGTGCGGATATTAACGCCGTAGAGTCCGGCAATCTGCGCTTGAGTGCCCTGATGATTCAGGTAGGCCTTGATGGCTCGTTTGCGAGTGTCAGCTGTTGCGATTCCCATGCCGAGATGCTAACAATATATTACGGTTTTTCAATCGTTAAATGCTCTAAAGGGCTGGACATCGCGATGTTCAGCCGGGAACGGATTCGGCAGATTGAGAAATGGATCGACGGCTATCCCCGCAAAATACTTCAGTTTCAAAGCGCAGAAGAAAGGTAAATCACTGAGCTGGCGGCATGAGCGATTTTTTTACACCCCGAGTCCGGCATTTCACTTTACAATCCGCCGGTTCTTAGCGGGGGACTGTTCCATTGCTTCCGTATAACGGGCACTATATCGGCTGGGACAACGAGATTTCCGCTAACTTTTTACTGAAAGATAAGCTCCTCCGATTTTTTCTGCGGTTTCAAAAAGTTTGCGAGCTGCATCGGCCTCTATTGCACTTATCGGCGCACGCAACGGGCCGAGATCGACGCCTGCACGCCAGCCGGTCAGGGCTTTAATGCCGGACAAGTCGCACGGTGTGGCGGCGCGACAGGCGGCAATCAGTTTCATGGAAACGAGCTGCAACTCATTTGCTTTTTCAAAATCCTTTTCTGCCACGGCAGCACGGACCGCATTGTAGAGCGGTGCGGCAAAATTATAGGTGCTGCCGATGGCCGCCTTAGCACCCAGCGCCAGGCCGCACAGCAGAATTTCGTCGCGACCGAACACCACATCATACTTCCCGCCTGCATAATCCGCTGTGAGGCTGTAGTCCATCAAATCTTCCCACGTGTATTTGATACCGGCCAGATTGGGAATCAGCCCGTCCGCTTGCTTGAGGAAGTCGGTCATTAAAAAGGAAGCCCCTGTCATCGAAGGCATGTGGTAATAATAAAAAGGCAGATCGGGCGCTGCGACGGCAACCTGCGCAATGTAGCTCACCAGTCCGTTCAGATCGGGCTTGAAGAAAGTCGGGGCCATGGCCGACACGGCCCAGGCTCCTTTTTCCTGCGCATGCGCCGCCATCTTTTCACAGGCCGGCAGGCTGTTGTGCCCGACATGAATAATCACCTTCAACTCCTTCGGGGCGCTTCTGGTCCAGGCTTCCGCCAAAAGCAGCCGCTCTTCGACCGTCAGCGAAAGGCTCTCGCCGGTCGTACCGTTAACAAACACGCCGCTTACGCCGCTCCGCACCAGATACTTCGCATACGTCGGAATCACTTCCGTATTGATCTTTCCGCCCTTAAACGGCGTGAATCCCGCAGCAATCAGTCCATTCAGTTTTTCCATTTTTCGAATCCTTTTTCGTTTATCCTTCAAACACCGCATTCCGCAACGCCTCGATGTTGGCGGTCGGAACATCCATCTGCAATACATGGGACGGCGCGGCAATATATCCGCCGCCTTTCCCAAAAATCTCCATCAACTCCCGAGTCCGGCGCCGAATCTTCTCCGGCGTTCCGTGAGGCAGCAGGTGCTGCGTGTCCACGCCGCCGTGAAGACACATCTTGGCCCCGAATCGCTCTTTAATCACCTCAGGTTCCATGCCTTTAGCCGTCACCTGCAACGGATCGAGTACATCCACGCCGCAAGCGGCAATGGAATCAATCAGCGGAAGAATCGCGCCGCAGGAATGAAACATCACCTTGACGCCGTGACTGTGTGCCATCTCAACCAACCTCGTGATCCGCGGGACAAAAAAACGGGCAAACACCTCCGGGCTGAACAACAGCCCCTGCTGTGTGCCGACATCATCGGCAATCCGCATCAGGTCGATTTTTCCCGGTGCAGCACTGAACATGCGGTCGAAAAAGGCGACGTAAAAGTCTGTAAACCGGTCCATCATATATTCTGCCAGCTCCGGTTCGGACAACAGATCCATCAGCATCTGTTCCAGCGAACGCAGGAAAGTGGGGTGCTGCCAGATGCTCGGCCCGGAAGCCATGACGGCAAAATCGCACCACGGCTCCAGCCGCTCGCTGAAATCTGAAAAATCAAACCAGTCCACGCTCGGCCAATTGTGCTTTTCGAATTCTTCAATGGTTTCCGCTCTGGAAAGCATGAACTCCGCATAGATCTCCTCCGGCCCGCAGGCGGTTTGTTCAATCCGGGTGCGCCAGCCCCAGAAGTTTTCGCGCAGCCCATCCGGATGTCCCTTTAAATACGGAACCGGACCACAATAGGTCGGATTGACCGCCGAGCGCAGATCCACGATATCGCTGCCCATCCGCAACAGCAGGTCGCGATATTCGCTCAGGCCCCATTCCTTCATTAGCCGTTCAGCCACAAAAGGATTGGGATGCATATCCAGCGGCATCCGATCCGGTTCGCCCAGCCCTACCGCACACATCACCCGCTCTTTTGAATTCAGCTTCATCAAATCTACCTCTTTCAATCTTTCAACTTCGTGCTCCAAGCTCCGAATTGCTCTTTTTGCCTCCGCATCTGCCAGTTGCAGATTTCCTCCAGATCCGTCACCGGCACGTCGGTGAACGGCAGGGTGTGCAGATAGCGCGGCGGCCCGAATTCCGGTGTAAAGGTAAGCAATTCCCTGCCTGCATCCTGCTGTGCGTACCAGATCATTTCCCACCATGATTCGTGCGCTTCAAGATGTGCGGCATATTCGGGCGCGCGCGGATCAGGCACCTGCGGCCCGTGTTCATATCCGACCCGTGCATGAATATGCAGACAACGCTGCGCGCACAGGC
>JBAWXO010000058.1:0-8699 GCA_037144035.1 Kiritimatiellales bacterium | reverse complement strand
GGCAGTTCAGTATCGCTATTTGCGATGCCATATAGTATAAGAGGATACGTGTTATGAGTGAACCGGTTCACAGAAACAGAAGTGGAATGACGCTGGTGGAAATTCTGATCACCGTGTCAATCATCGGTCTGCTCGCTGCGTTTATCATTCCGGCGTACAATCTGGCCATTCGCAGCCGCGAAAACTCGCTGGTAGCCAGCCAGTTGCGGCAGGCGGCGACCGCTTTCAGTATGTACCGCATGGAGATGGGTAGCGTTCCTGCAACCCGGACCGACGGAACGGTTCCGCCGGAGATCGCGGCTTATTTTTCTTCGTTGGGCATTACAAGCTGGTGGACCAATTCGACCCCGGTAGGCGGTGTGTGGGGGTGGAACGGCGGAAGCGCTCCGGCCGTTATGATCTGTAATGTGACCCGGCCGACGAGTCAGATGCTGGACGTTGACAAGCTGTTGGATAGAGTCGGGGATCTGAGCGCCGGAAGTTTTTGCAAGACCCGAAGCGGCGCCAACTACTATTATTCCATAGGGCAATGACGGATATGAAACGAAATAATTCCAGAACAGGCATGACGCTGGTGGAAGTAATGATCTCCATCGCTCTGGTCAGCGTGGCGGCCGTCATTGTCTACACCGAGATGCTGCTGTCTTACCGCATCCTGATGCGTTCGCGGGCTCGGCTCGAAGCGCAGAGCATCGCGTTCGACAATCTTTGGGAAATCTACAACATGCCGCTCGACGACATGCCGATTATTTCGGAAACCTTAGACGGCTGGCCGACTCCGGAGTGGAGCCTGATGTCCACTAATGGCTGGGTGGACTGTCACATTTTGGCAGAAACCAATCCGCCCGTGCTGCCCGATCCGGTCTACTACTGGGAAATTGTGGTCACCGTCTGGCCGCCCACGAATAGTCTGTTGCGGATCGGAACCAATCCACTGGCGCGCGCCGCCATCTGGCGCTACCGGGGGGAACGTTGAGATGAACCGGCAGAAACACAACGCGGGCTTTACACTGGTTGAACTGCTTTTGGCAGTAAGTATTTCAATCATGGTTTTTGCCGCCATGGGGGTACTGATCACTAAATGTTTTTCGCTCTGGAAAGATGCCACGGCGCATTGGCAGATGGCTCAGTATTCACGCATTGCCCATGAACGGATTTTGTTCGGAGGCTTTGCGAATCCGTCCGGCGGACTGCTTTCCGCAACGAATGCCGCTGTTTCTACCAATTCCGGATGGGGTATTGTCTCGTACGAAACGGTGTCCGGGACTGGCGGGGAGAAGCAAATTAAGGGATGGGCGGGCGAGGCGGAACAGGATCTTTTACTGAAGCAGGGAGCGCAAACCGCCTATGGACTGAGTGCGGCATATGTGTCTTCAAATAGTGCTCCGACCGTCAAAGTAGATTCGTTTTTTTCTGATGTAACTAATGATCTGGTGATAATTGAATACCGCTTACGGCTTGCCGCCGCCGGGAAAACCTTTACCCAGCTGCAAACTATTGAGGCCTCTCTGGTGAATATTCAAACTTCCTATGCAGAGGAGCATTCAGAAGACGATGATGAAGACTATGACGGGGATGGGGATCATGATGATGATGACCATCATCATCATGACGAACATCCTGATGATGACCATCACCACCACCACCACCACTATCACCATGAACATCATCATTACAGAGACCATGATGATTAGAGGAATTAGAATGGATCGGTGAAACGATGAAAACAGAAAGAAAAAATGAAGGGTTTGTGCTGACGGGAGTGTTGATGCTCCTGCTTATCGCCACGCTGGTTGGCGGTGCTTTTCTTTTTTCCGCACGCAGCAGTTTCGCCACAGTGAAACAGTGGCAGAACCGCGACGATTGTCTGCTTGGGTTGCAGTCGGGTCTTGAACGCAGAAAATATGCGGTCGATCAGGCCTTTCGCTTGGTCTATAACGCCAGCAATAGTTGGAATTCGCTGGATGTGCTTGGCAGTTTGAATACAACCTCAGTTGAGCGCTGGACAAATGATTACAGTATGTTGCCGCATGTGGTGACAACCACGGTGGTGACAACGTCGGGTGCCGTTACGAAAAATTCCAGCGATTATACTGCCATGGTTACGGTCACCAATGTTGCCATCGCGACACACCGCGGCATTACCCGTAAAGTGCGCGAAGTCATCGAATATCGCTACGCCAGCGCCCCTGCGGTCGGCGGCACCGACGGATCTGTATTCAACAACGTGTACTTCACCGACGACACCGGTTTTTTTAACGGGGTGAATGCCGACTTCAATGGCGATGTCTATGCCAATAAGGATCTTGATTTGCAGTATTCTTCGATCCGGATAAACGGGGATCGTTACGCAGGCAACGACATCATATCCCATAACACATATAGGAGCGATAACTGGAATAACTATGGCAACAGTCGCGCCCGTCCGGCTGAATACACCGACTATAATCATCATAACGACAACACTTACTGGCCTCAGGGCTATGATCAGGTCGTGACTTCCTACGAAGAGGCCCCGGTCAAAGAAATGCCGTTTGTTGGTTCGCTTTCTGAGTATCAGGACTATGCCGTGGCTACAAGAGGAACGGTTAGCGACAGCAATAAAACTGTTGCCGCCGTCTGGGGCGATAATGCCGGCGAAAATGCCGGCATCGGCACCAACGACACCGGCTGTCTGATTCTGATCGGCACCTCCGCCAATCCGATTGTGATATCAAACATCGTTGTGGCGACCGGCGACATTTACATTAAAGGCTATTATACTGGGCAGGGCACTCTCTATGCCGGGCGCAATGTCTATGTCATTGGTAACCTCACTGCGAAAAATCCGCCGGCATGGCCTCATCCGGACAGCAATCCGAGGGCCACCGCCACTGCCAATAAAACAAAAGACTTCCTCGGCCTGTGCGCCAAAGGCAGCATGGTTTTTGGAAACCCCAGCTCCAGCGCATTGCCAGTCGGATATCTCGACGACATGGGCACTCATACCACCGATGCCAGCGATGCCTCGCTGGGCTATGTCAGCGGTACACACGACGGCGTTTCCTATTTTAACGGTGATTATACCGTGCGGGATGCCAATGGTACCGGAACGCGATCCGACGAAACTCAACGGCTTTTTTACAACCCGATGATCAGCGATGCGGCTCTAACCGCACTGGGAGTCAGTTCAAGCATCGGCTGGGTCGATGCCGTGCTCTACGCCAACCACCTGATTGCCGGAACATTTAATAATGCATCATTGAACGGCGGTTTAGTTTGCCGCGATGAGGCGATCATACGAAACGGTAATCTGACGTTTAACTGGGATATCCGCATTGGTTCCCATTCGTACGATGGAATAGGAGGTGCCACCGGCCTGCCGGGGATGCTTCCGCGCCAGTCTAACGTTTACCGTACAATTAAATGGACGGAGTTGATCCCATGATGCGTCGAGTTATTATTTTATTTGTCCTCGTGTTGCAGGCAGGTTCCGTCCGGGCGATATTGCCGCCAGACGCAAAAGCGCGCGAACCGCAACTCCGAGCCTATCGGCAGCGGCTGAATGAAAACTATGAAAAGAAGTTGGTTGAACGGCAGGAGGAAGCGATTCGCGCTTACGAAAAAACGCGGGCGGATATTTTTACGCCGCCCTGGATGCGCGGGGAACAAGCCGCTTTGCAGTCCGGAGCAGAGGCCGTTGCCCAGGTGGAGGCGGATCGAACGCACAAAAAAATTCGTCGCATTCTGATCTCGATCATGTCTCTAGCTTTAATTATCGGCGGTGCCGGCTGGGTTTGGTATAAGACACGTGAAACCGACGAGTAAGATTTTTATAAAATGAACTTCAAACAGAAAACCGCAACCAGTAAAGAGCAGGGCAGACGACTGACCCATCTGCTGGGTCTCGATTTCGCCACCACCGGCATCAAAGCCGTCCGTCTGAAAAAGACCAAAGACCACATCGCGCTCGCCGCCGCCGACATATTGCCGCCCTGCAGTCCGGACGCCGAAGAGCGGCCGGCACTGCCGAAACCGCTGGACACCTACTACGCCGCGCTGTGCTCCACCATGGATGATGCGATGCTCCGCGTGTTCACGCAGATCCTTCCGGAGGAAGAAGACATCGAAGCACTGGTGCGCACAAACCTCAACGCGGCAAACGACTATCGCGTCGGCGGACTGGTGCTTTCCCGCGCGAAGGGCAAACGGGAGAGCACATTGCTGGGCATTTCGGTTCCCGAAAAAACGATTCATCGCTATCTGGGACTTTTCGCCAGCGGCGCGCCGGCACCGCATTCGCTGGAGTTGTCCGGGCTGGCGGCTCTTTCCGCCTTTCTTTATAATCGCGGTGCGCAGACCGAAAATCAGACGGTCTGCGTTATCGAAACCGGCGCGCGCCATACCTATGCCTCTTTTCTGCTTCGCAATCAGCTGCAACTTATCCACCGTTTCGATGTCGGCGGCGATTCGCTGTTGCGGCAGGTTCAAGCCGCACTGGGCGTGGATGCCGACATGGCCGACACGATCCTTTCCGGCGGTTCGGTGGATGTCTCTTTACAGATCCGGCAGGTGCTTAGCCCGTTCACCCGCCAGCTTGCAATCTATCGCGAGTTTATCGAGCGGCAGAACAAGAGCACCCTCTCGGCGGTTTATATTTCGGGCGGACTCGCGACGTCCGCGTACTGGCAGACGGCCATCAAAGAGGTGCTTGGCTTTATTCCTCAGGTCTGGAACCCGTTTGAAAAAATTGAAATTCAGCCCGGTGCCTTTCCGGAAAATCTGAAGGGGCAGGAATCCCGGTTCGCGGCGGCTGTCGGTGCGGCCCTCGCGGGAATGGAGGCTATATGAGCCTGCAGATCAACCTGCTCAAAAAAACGGAACGGCGCTATCAGGGCATCGTCAGCATGAAGGTGATCGTGTTCAGTTCGATCAGCCTGCTGGCGGCGATCACCGTGCTGGTTTTTTTGCTGGCGGGAATTTCCCGCATGAGAGTGAATTCCAATCTGGACCGCATCCGTCGCGCATCTGAACGGATTGAGCCGCAAGCCATCCTGGTTCGCAACGCGCAGGCCGCCACCGCCGCCAACCGCAAAACTCTGGCGGATCTTAAAAAATGGGAGCAGGACGATCACTTCGACATGTTCAGCATCCTGCGGGCGGTGCAAAGCCGGATCCCGCAGCGGATGGCACTAGAGAATCTTTATGCGGGCCTTGAAAACAACCTGGCCGATGACAAACCGAATTACACTCTCCGCTTCAGCGGCCGTGCGCAAGGCGAGCTGACGGCGGTGGAGGCCAAACGACAGCTCAACGAGAATGCCGAAGTACGTGGATTCTGCGGCGAGGTTAAGCTGGTTTCCTCGCAGCGTGATACGGGCGAAATCTGGATTTTTTCTTTGGACGGGCACCGTCTGGCGGCGGGAGAGGCTAAATAATGAACTGGTCTGTTCTCACAAAAAAACAGAAGCAGATGGTTATTACCACCATTCTTGTGGCGATTGTGCAGGTTGTTTTGCTGGTTCACTTCCTGGGCTTGACCAAACCTGATGCGGCT
The DNA here is from genome assembly GCA_037144035.1 of Kiritimatiellales bacterium. Lineage (GTDB taxonomy): Bacteria > Verrucomicrobiota > Kiritimatiellia > Kiritimatiellales > Tichowtungiaceae > Tichowtungia. Next base: position 3,163 of record JBAWXO010000058.1, on the reverse strand, counting down.
CGCGGCGGGTCCGCTAAAAAAGAGCTGATCAAATTCGAACAGAAGCTTGAGAGTGCGCGCGCGATTGTGAAGCAGGAGGCGGAGATCCGCCGCGAACTCGCGCAGAGCATCAAAGAACTGGAAGCGCTGGCGGTTCATGCGCCCACGTTCTCTGACCGCTATGCCTGGGCTTATGAATATGTTTCCCGCGCCTCTACGCAGGCCCGGGTCGAAGTCGACAGCCTCGAAGAGGTCAATTATCTGGTTGCCGACAAAAAAGATGCCGGTAAAAAAGATGCGGTTAAAACGGAGGGGGCGGCTCTGCCCTATGAAATCGTGGTTTCCACCCGGTGCGGCTATAACAATCTTGTCGAATTTCTCTGGCGGATGGAAAAAGACAACCCGCTCCTGCGAATTAAAGACGTGACCATTTCCGCCCGTCCCGGTCAGCCCATGGCACATCAGGTGCGCATGGTTATGCAATGGCCTGCCTCGGTGAAGATTGAAGGGGGGGCGCCGCAATGAACTTTGATAACCCTCCCCGGCTTTGCTTCGCAAAGCCACCCCGCCCAAGGCGGGGAGGTTCAAAATTCCCTCCTTTGGAGGGGTGCCGGAACGGTGCCGTGCATCATAGCGTGCTTTGCTCTGTTGCCGTGGGGGTGGGTTTTATTTTCCGAATCGTCCGTGGACGGATGGGGACCGTCGTGCCCGCCCTCGTTATTTTTTGTCTATCCCTAACCGTTTTTGCGCAGGAAGAACGGCCTATAACGCCCAATTCGCCGTCCGCCTTGAGGGTGCCAGCCGGGAAATCTGTTTTGCCTTCCGCCCCGGAAAAAGAAGCGACAGAAAAACCGGAACAGGAACTGCTTAGAGATCCATTCTGGGCGATTGGTTTCTTTCCGGCGAATTGGCAGAGAAAGGCGAATGCTCAAAGTCAATCCGGCGCAGGCGACGCAAGCGGTTGGCCGGCGGCCGCTGCCGGACTTAAAATCAGCGGAACCAGCAGGCTGGGCGACCGGACGGTGGCGATTATTAACGGCACGATGAAAAGCGTCGGCGACCCGGTTGAGGTTTTGTACAACGGGAAAACGTATCAGTGGGAAATTATCGGGATTGGCGCCAACGGGCAGATTCAATTGAAGAAAATAGGGATTAGATAAAAAGCGGAGATGAACTAATGAAACTAAAAATTGCTGCAATTTTTACAATCCTGTTAACGGCCCTGATGCTGCTGGCGCAGGATACAGCACAAACATTCAGTGAGATTCAGCAGACCACTCCGGCTAGCCGTACGCCGGTCGCACCGGTTGCCGCACCAATCCTTGCGCCGGTCGTGATGGCGGCGGCGCCTGCCGTTATAGAAGCAGCTCCCGTGGCGAAGATGCCTGCCGCGGCGCCGGAAGACATGGTCGAAACCGTTATCGTTTCTGCCGAACCCGCCACCGGCGGAACCATCAAGGCCGGGTTGATCTCTGTCAGCCTGAAAGACGTTGAACTTAGCAACGTCATTCGTCTTTTTGCGACGCTCTCCGATGCCAACATTATTATTCCTGAACTTGAAGCGGGCGCTGGTGCCGTCAAGGTTGATGTCAACCTGAAGGAGGTGGAATGGAAACCTGCTTTGCAGGCGATTCTCGAGGGTCAAAACCTTGAGCTCTACGAAAAAATCGCCAGCAGTCAGGTCTACAGTATCCGGAAAAAACTTCCGCCTACTGACGCGATCAGAAACACCCGCACCTTCATTTTCAAGCATGCCGACATTAAACAGGCCAACGAGATGATTAAAGGCATGGTGGGTGATCGTGGTCAGGTGTTTGCCTACCCGCAGGGCAATGCCATTGTGGTCAAAACCGCGCAGGAAATTATGGACGATGTCGCTCAGATCGCCGAACGCATTGACACGCCGCGCCAACAAGTGCTGATCGAAGCCCGGATTATGGAGCTGAGTGACAATGGCAGTCAGGAACGCGGTGTGAATTTGAACTGGGACAGAATCCTAGATGGCTCCGCTAAACAATTAATTAGTGCGGGAAGTCTGGGCTCGATCGGTGTTCCTGTGGGACTTAAAGAGGCGACGCTTACAGGGATTGGAACCCTTACTCTAAATGCGTCAGACCTTACCATAATGATTAAAGCCTTACAGACAAAGGGAGATGCGCGAACAATTTCTAATCCAAAAGTCATCGTTGCGAACGGTGAGACAGCAAGAATCAACATCCTGGAGAAAGTTCCAAAAGTTCAAAGAACGCTTACCACCGAAACTACAGCTGGTATCTCGACGAAAACCATCACAGTTACGCAACAAGACGACGGCGTTGATGACGACACAAAAAGAAAACGGTTTGTTGAGTTTGAATTTGGTATACGTCTGGCGGTCACACCCACCATTTATAGCGAAGAGAATATCGCCGTGCAGATTGTTCCAATCATCAGCCGTGTAAACACAGAAAAGACGATCGTATCTTTTGTGGGGGAAGATGGCGCAACCCCCCCCAACAAAATCTACGACACGTATTACGCCATCGATGAAAAGCGGGTAAACACCACCTTTATGCTGGGCAACAAACGCACCGCAGTGATTGGAGGTTTGACTGAAACCAAAAATATTGATCGCGAAAGAAAAGTGCCATTGCTTGGATCGATTCCTCTCATCCAGCATCTCTTCACCCATAAATACTCAGAAAAAGTTCAAACAGAGAACATTATTTTTGTGACCGTCGCTCTCGAAGACGGCAAAAGCTTTGATGTGGCTAAGGCGGTTAAGCAGAGTCCTTTGACTCGCAAACAGCTTGTTCTCGACGAAAACAATCAGGTGGTTGATGATCGTGCGGTTGAGCTTTACAAGGCGAATAGCGACAGCCGTATCAAAGACGAAGTCAGGGTCATTGAGCGCAAAGAGCAGGCCGAGTCTCACGACCGAACCTTGCTTGCTCCGGTGCGCCATATCTTGCGTCCATAAGGAAGTACCGCAGAAAACGAAAAGCCGCCCCGGAATTCCGCGGGCGGCTTTTTTGTGCAAGCTTCAAAACCTTGGAAAATCAGAGCAATTAACGGTTGAAACGTCATATACCCACCCCGGCTTGTAGCCACCCCTCCCATGGAGGGGAATGAAAAACGCGTCTACACGATCCCCTCCGCCGGAGGGGATTTTTAAAGCTCCCCTCCTCTGGAGGGGTGGCCATAG
>JBAWXO010000057.1:0-8790 GCA_037144035.1 Kiritimatiellales bacterium | reverse complement strand
GACCCGGTTTGAAATCAATACTATTTACCGAATATCATGCGTTTTTGGTATCATTCCGTCAAGCACAACGAACCGCCAGCCTTCGGCTTCGGGTATGGTGAAATCGTAATACGATTTTTCCAGGCCGTATTTCTGCAGGAGAGAATCCCGGTTCGCCATGACGCAGTGGTTGCCAAAAACGGAATAGTGAGGCATGGCGAGGCGGTTGTATGTTGCCAAAACCGTATCCAAATCCTGCGCGGACCGGGCGATATCGCCGGCATAGCCGTCGATAATATCGCCCAGCTGGATGACAAACGCCGGATTTCTGTAGTTAAGGTCGGCGACGCATTCATCCAGCCGCTGCAGCGACTCGCGATAGTGCCGCAGTTTCCGCGAGTCTTTGTCGCCATATTGCACGTCGGCCAGCACCGCAAAGGTAAACGGCGTTTTTTCCGGCGGGGGTTGCGCGTTCAGGGTGAACGCGCACAGAAGTAGCAGAACGGCCGGGATTCGTTTGAACAGGTTCATGAATCCTTCTGCAGCAGACTGCGGGCATTTTCAATAGCCCGTCCGATGTCCTTATGGATGTTGGCGTGACCGATTTTTTCGATCAGCCCGGCTTTCTTCATGGCGGCGGCTGGCTGTTTGTGAATACCGGAAAGCAGCAGGACGGTGCCGTCACGCTTCGCCGCCTTGACAACTCCTTCGAGCGCCCGCAGGCCGGTGGCATCAATGGCTGGAACGTTTCGCATGCGCAGGATGAGCACTTTCGGCATTTTTATTTTGCTGATTTCATCTTGAAATTTACTGGCCGCGCCGAAAAAGAAGGGGCCGTTGATTTCAAACACTTCGACACCCTTCGGCACGTTAAAACGGGTCAGGGCGTTCGGGTCGTTTTTGTCGACGGTTTCGTCGTCCAGATTGATCACACCGACGTTCGTCACGGTTTCCATGCGGCGCATGAAGAGCAGTGCGGAAAGCACCACGCCGGTTTGAATGGCGACGGTGAGGTCGGCGAAGACGGTTAGCATAAAAACGGTGAGCAGGACCAGAACGTCACTGCGCGGGCTGTAGAAGAGTTTCACGAAGAAATGCCACTCGCTCATATTGTAGGCGACGATGAGCAGGACGGCGGCCAGCGCGCTCATGGGAATCAGCGCGGCATAGTGTCCGAAGAATAGCAGGATCAACAGCAGTGTGATGGCGTGAACGATCCCGGCCAGCGGCGTCGTGCCGCCGTTTTTAATGTTAGTGGCGGTGCGGGCGATGGCGCCGGTCGCCGGAATGCCGCCAAAAAGCGGCGAAACGATATTGGCAATGCCTTGCGCGACCAGTTCCATGTTGGAGCGGTGCTTCTGCCCGGTCATCCCGTCGGCAACCACGGCGGAAAGGAGCGATTCAATCGCGGCCAGCAGCGCGATGGTTAGCGCGGGCTGGAAGAGTTGGCGGATCAGCTCAAAACTGACGGAGGGAAAAATGAAAGACGGTAGATGGTTCGGCACTCCGCCGAAGCGGCTGCCGATGGTTTCGACCGGAAGCTTCAGTAGGGAAACCAGCAGGGTGGTGACCAGGATTGCGATCAGCGACCCGGGGACACGGCGGGTGACTTTTGGCCAGATAATCATAATCAGCAGAGCGAGCAGGCCGAGCGCGGCGGAGAGCGGATCCATCAGGTGAATGTTTGCGCCGATGGCTTCGAGCTTGCCGATAAACTCGCCGGGGAACTTTTCAATCTGTATGCCGAGAAAGGCGGGGATCTGCGTGACGGCGATGATAACCGCAATTCCGGTGGTGAAGCCGATGATCAGCGGGTAGGGCAGATATTTAAGAACCGAGCCGAGACGGCAGACGCCCATCAACAGAAGCATCATGCCTGCCATCAGCGTGGCGACCGTCAGCCCGGCCATGCCGTACTGCTGGACGATGCCGTAAACGATCACGATGAACGCGCCGGTCGGGCCGCCGATCTGCACCTGGCTGCCGCTGAAAAAAGAAATGATGAATCCCGCGATGATGGCGGTGTAAAGTCCCTGTTCCGGGCTGACGCCGGAGGCGATGGCGAAGGCGATCGCGAGCGGCAGGGCGACGATGCCGGTGATCAGTCCGGCGATCAGATCGTTGGCAAAATGTTTCAGTGAATAGCCCGAACGGTAGCAGGTGAAGACCTGCGGAATCAAACGTGTGTGCATGGAACTCCTTTTTGGTCGCAAAAGAAAGCGTCCCTCATATACCTTTCAGTCCTGAATTAAAGAAAATTCCTATGAAACTTCGCATCAACCAGCTCGATCTGCCGCCGGGATACACGCCGGATCAGCTTTTGAAGGCCGCCGCCAAGGCGCTCCGCTGTAATCCGTCGGCGTTGAACAACTTAGAAACCATCCGCCGCTCGATTGATGCCCGCGGACGTTCTCCTCGCATGACCGTCGCGGTCGAAGTCGAATTTTCCGGCAAACTTCCCGCCGGATTGCGCGATATTGAGGTTACTGAACAAAAATCCCCAATCGTCAATCTCCAATCGCCAATCCTCAATCTCCAATCCCCAATCCTTGTGGTCGGTGCCGGTCCCGCCGGACTGATGGCCGCGCTTGGTCTGGCGGAAGCCGGACTCAAACCGCTGTTGATCGAACGCGGCGAAGCGGCCGCGCCGCGCGCCAAGCGGGTTGAAGCCTTTTGGAAGAACGGAACGCTGGATGTTGAAAGCAACGTGCTCTACGGCGAAGGCGGCGCGGGACTTTTTTCTGACGGCAAGCTGACGTCGCGTAGTAAAGACCGTCCGCGTGTCCGCCGCTTTCTCGAAGCGCTGGTCAGTTGCGGCGCATCGCCCGATATTCTGATCGACGCCGAACCGCATATTGGCAGCGACGTACTTGAAGAACTGGTTCCGGCTTTGCGCAACCGGATCATCGAACTCGGCGGCGAAGTCCGTTTCGGCGCGCGGCTCGACCGGCTCGAAATTGAAAATGGCGCGGTGCGCGGCGCGGTGATCTCGGGTGAAGAATTCCGCACCGACTGCTGTGTGCTGGCGACCGGCCACAGCGCCCGCGACATCTACGAAATGCTGGCGGAGCAGGGCGTACCGCTCGAAGCCAAATCGTTCGCTGTCGGTGTGCGGCTCGAAATTCCTCAGCACCGCATCGACACCGCGCAGTGGGGCGGTTCGTTTCCAATGCTTGGGAAGGCCAGCTTCCGGCTGACGCGCCGTGAAGAGGAAAACGCCCGAGCCTGTTACTCCTTCTGCATGTGTCCCGGCGGACTCGTCATTTCCTGTGCTTCGTCGGCCGGACTGATGACCACGAATGGCATGAGCCTTTCCAAACGCGACAAGCCGTTCGGCAACGCCGCCTTTCTCGTTCCGGTGATGCCAACTGACTTTCCAACTGGTGGAACGCGACCTCCGGGCGCGTTTGAACGTGCGCGGAGCGCCCGTTCCACCTTTGATGTGCTGGCAGGAATCGAATTCCAGAAAAAACTCGAAGCGGCGGCGTTCGCAGCGGGCGGATCGGATTATTCTCTGCCCGCGCAACGGCTGGTCGATTTTCTGGAAGGGGCCGCACCGTCGGATCTTCCGGCGGAACGTTCCTGCACAATGGCCCGTCCGGCGCAACTGCGCGGTCTGCTGCCGGAATTTGTCGAACACACTTTGCGGAGCGCGGTTCCGAAAATGCTCCGCAGTATGCGCGGCGTGATTCTCGATGAAGCGCTACTCTACGCTTCCGAAACGCGCAGTTCCAGTCCGGTGCGTGTCGTGCGCGGCGAAGATGGACAGTCAGTCGTTCGCGGACTCTATCCCTGCGGCGAAGGGGCGGGCTACGCCGGCGGCATCGTCAGCTCCGGTATCGATGGTTTGCGTATCTCCGAAGCGGTGGTTGAAAGTATCGAATTAGGCTGAACGTTTGAGTGGAGCCGACTGAGGCTAGAATAACGGGAGATTATCGAAATGGGCGGCTGGTAGGGGGGTGGTCTGATGCGGATTGTTAGGCTCTTCTATAATCCTAGACGGGGAATTGAGTTCTCAAGCAGATATCGCTGGAAATCGTAGTCGTGATGTAGCTTTCCGTCTCTTCGTGCCGGCGCTAGCGAATCAGTCGTCATGACAAAGTGCAAACGACCCTTTGGCTTCTGTTGAGCGGCTTCAGTAAGCTCCTGCATTGTAAAAAGCCAGACTCGGACCGTCTGAATGTCTATCAATGCCACATAGTTGGCGGGGCAATCAGTCGGTATCCACCAATCCAACGCCATTCTTCCCTTGCCTCCACCGGGCTTGGAATTTAGGCAGGTCTTGATCTGTATAGTGAATGAATCTGTTCTCTTTTTGGAGTAGGCAACGAGATCAATGCCGCTGTCGGTGGTCATTGGGGCAGACTCAATGCTGAGTTGCAACAAGCGGAACTGGCAGAGCAGTTCGCCGCATCTTCCGATCTGTGCCGTCTTCAATTTCATATTTTGCCTACAGTGTTTCCTCAGTCTTTAGCGGATTAAATGATTACCGTGGTGAATGTAGCGCGGCGGCCCAAGGGCGGCAACCCGGGAATGTTTTATTTTCAGTATCTTTCGGCTTTTTGACTTTCCGGCGAAGCAGGCGAAAATCTGTGATCAACAATCCAATAATCCTCCATTCCATTCATCCAACTCTTCGTTTTTTCCGCTTGTTTCTGGTGCTGGGGAAAGAATATACAGCTCCTCAAATTTCTGTGCAGGGGACTGTATGGCGAAAGATGAAGGCAGTTTAGTTTCATTGGACGGGACGGTGACCGAGGTGCTTCCCGGTACGATGTATCGCGTGAAGTTCGATAACGGACACACGGTGCTGGCGCACGTCTCCGGCAAGATCCGTAAAAATTTCATCCGCATTTCCATCGGCGACAAAGTGACTGTCGAAATCTCCGCCTACGATCTGACCAAAGGCCGCATCACCTACCGCCACGCCTGACCGGCTAAAGCCGGGACTACATACCTTTTGCACCGACCGGCTAAAGCCAGGACTACATACCTTTACACCGGCGGGTTGAGCCGGGACTAAATGCCTTGGCTGGATGGTTATGGATAGGTATGTAGTTCCGCCTTCAGGCGGATTGATCTGGCAAAGAATTTATGATGCAGTGAGCGCACGGTCAGGCATGTAGTTCAGGCTTCAGCCGGTCTTTGAGGGCGATGGAATGTATGAATGGCGCGAGATGACACCGGAGAAGCGCGAGGAGGTTTTGCGCCTTCGCCGTCAAAGCCGCGCGCCGTGGCACAGCCCGCCGCATTATACAGAGCCCGGTGTTCATCATTATCACCTTGCCGGTGCATGTTATGAGCATGCTCCGATTCTCGGTCATACTCCCGGGCGGATGGCGGACTTTGAATCCCGGTTGCGGGCGGTTTTGATCGCAACCGAAAACCGGCCGACGGCATGGTGTATTCTGCCGAACCACTGGCACGCGCTGGTCTGTACAAAAGACCTTATATCTCTGCTTTCTGAGATTGGAAAACTGCACGGGAGCATGTCATTTAAGTGGAACCGGGAAGAAAATCGGGTCGGTCGCAAATGTTGGCACCGGTACTCCGACCGGCGGATCCGTTCGGATGCCCATCGTCTGGCGGTGATGAACTACATTCATCACAATCCCGTTAAGCACGGCTACGTTCGCCGGTGGGAGGAGTGGCCTTTTTCGAGCGCGGCAGAATTTCTCGAAAAGGAAGGGCGTGAACGGGCGCTAGAACTGTGGAAGGACTATCCGGTTGGTGAAACAGGTAAAGGGTGGGATGATTGAGATCGGTTAAAGCGCGATTTTTGACGAGGGTCACGATTTGACGTGCAATCGAGGGTCTTGGAAGTTAAACGACTGTTATGAAATCCACCTTCCTAGGCACGGGCACTTCGCACGGCGTTCCAATGATTGGATGCAACTGCGCGGTCTGCCGGTCGGATAATCCGAAAAACAAGCGCCGCCGGTGCAGTCTCTACGTTCAGGCGGGCGGAAAGCATCTGCTGTTTGATACGCCGCCGGATCTGCGTGATCAGGTGCTGACCTTCGGGGTGGAGCGGGTCGATGCGGTTTTTATCACTCATCCGCACGCCGACCATATTTTCGGTTTTGACGATATCCGCCGCTTCAGCGACCTGCAGAAGGCGCATATTCACGTCTACGGTTCGCCGGACACGATTGCCTCGATGCGCGCCAAGTTTGATTATGTCGATAAGCCGAGCCATTCGTTCGGCGGCGTGCCGCGCGTGGTCTTTGCGGAAATGACCGCGCCGGTTGAAATCGGCGGCGCGAAGGTAACGCCGATTCCGGTCATGCACGGCGAGGAACCGGTTTACGGATTTTTGGTCGAAGCGGACGGCAAACGGCTGGCGTATATTCCCGACTGCTCCGCCATTCCGGAGTCATCTTTCCGATGGTTGGAACGCCTTGATGTCATGATCCTTGATGGTCTGCGACCCGGTAAGCATGCGACCCATTTTTCGATCGAGGAGTGCGCGGAGAATTTGCAACGGATCGGCGCGAAACGGTCGTTCCTGACTCACCTGACGCACCATTCCGATCACGACACGCTTCAGGCGTCTTTGCCCGCCGGGATTGAGGTTCCATGGGACGGGTTGACGGTTTCCTGAATTTGGCGGGGATGCCGATTGACACCCGCTGGGGCGCGTGATAAAAGCACCCCCTATTTTTTTAGCTGGGAATCGATTTTTTAGATAACGGGAAGGGCTTTACGAATGGCTGCAAAAAAGATTGTTAAGAAGAAAACGGCTAAAAAGGCTGTTAAAAAAGCACCGGCTAAAAAGGCTGTTAAGAAGGCTCCCGCTAAGAAGACTCCGGTCAAGAAAGCCTCTGTCAAAAAGGCCCCGGCGAAAAAAGAATCTGTTGCGAAAAATACGGTTAAAAAGGCCGTCCTCCCGGTTCATGTGCACAAACCGGCTTTCCATGCGCCTGCCACACCTCCTGGTAGAAAGCTGACCGCTAAGGAAGTCCGCGAGTTCAAAGATCTTTTGCTGACGCTTCGCGAGCGTGTGTCCGGCGAATACAGCGCGCTTTCGCGCGATAATCTTGAAGCCAACCAGCGCGATCCGTCGCTGTCCGATCAGGGCACCGACACGTTCGACCGCGAAATGGAACTCAACATGATGGGTAGCGAACAGGAAGTGATTTTCGAAATCGACGCCGCGTTGCGCCGTATCGAAAAAGGCACCTATGGTGTCTGCGAACTGACCGGCCAGCCGATCAATTTTGAACGCCTTCAGGCTCTGCCGTATGTGCGCTTCACTGTGCGCGCGCAGTCTGAACTCGAAAAAGGCCGCGCTCACTACCGCCCCTTCGGCGGCACCATGCGTAGCTAGGAGAACTCCATGCTGGTACTCATTCTGGGCCTGATCGTTGTCTTGCTCGATCAGTTGACCAAACTGTGGGTGCGCGCATCCTTCATCTATGCCGGCGAGCCGCAAGCCGTCATTCCCGGTTTTTTCAATCTGGTCTACGTCCGCAACGAAGGCGCGGCGTGGGGCATGTTCGGCGGGCAGATGCCGATACTGATTCTCCTTTCCATCGTCGTGCTGATCCTGCTGGCGGTCTATCACCGTAAGGTGCTCAATCCGACCCTGGATCATCGCATTGTGTTCGGCCTGATGGTCGGCGGCATCTGCGGCAACCTGATTGACCGCATCCGCGTCGGCTGGGTCACCGACTTCCTTGATTTCTATATCGGCCCGTACCACTGGCCGTCTTTCAACGTCGCCGACTCCGCCATCTGCATCGCCGTCGGCCTCTACATGCTTTCTTCTCTCTGGCATACTAGCCATCCGCTCAAAAATTCTGACAATGACGCAAAGTAATCCCAGCGCGTTCGTGCTCGTCGGTCCAACGGCATCGGGGAAAAGCGCCGTCGCCCAGTGCATTGCGGAGAAGACCGGCGCGCCTATCATTTCCGCTGACTCGATGAACATTTATCGCGGCATGGACATCGGCACTGCCAAACCGTCGGCGGCGGAACGCTCCCGTGTCAAAACGTGGGGCATCGATCTTGCTGAACCGACCGAGCCCTTCAGTGTCGGCGACTGGCTTAAAGCAGTCACGCCTGCATTTTTCCAACCTTTGGAAAACAAGACGGGTGGAGGCTCAGCCTCCCCGATTGTTGTCGGCGGTACTGGACTTTATGTGAGGTGTCTTTTGCAGGGACTCGACGATTTGCCACTCGCTGATGAAGCGCTCCGCGCGCGCACGGAAAAAATGCCGCTCGCCGAATTGCAGGCCGAAGCGCGCCGCACCGCGCCCGAAGCCTACGAAGCGCTTGCTGACAAAGAAAATCCGCGCCGCCTCATCCGGTTGCTGGAGCAGAGTTGTAGGCCGGGTGACCTCACCCGGCGGAACTGGAAGACGGAAATGCCGGCCGTCATCGGCCTGCACGTCGAGCGCGATATGCTGAATCGGCAGATCGCCGAGCGGGTTGAAAAAATGTATGCGGGCGGCTTGCTTGAAGAAGCGCGCGGCCTAGCCGGACGCGAACTTTCTTCAACGGCGCAGCACGCCATCGGCTATGCCGAAGCCTTTGCCGTTTTGCGCGGTGAAATGACGGAGGCGCAAGCCAAAGAGAAAACCGTCGTTCGAACCCGCCAGCTTTCTAAGCGTCAGATGACCTGGTTCCGCCACCAGCTCAAGGTGGAGTGGATTGAAACGGCGGATTTTTCGAGCATTGGAAAACTGGCGGACAAGGTTTACAATGCTTGGAAAGAGGGCGGGTCGGTGCCGCTGGCAGGAATCCGTCTATGAAAGAGATGAAGACAACCGTACCTCATGCGCAGGAGCGAGCCTTGCTCGTCGGTGT
>JBAWXO010000056.1:0-8835 GCA_037144035.1 Kiritimatiellales bacterium | reverse complement strand
TCGAAGAGCTCGAACTTTCTTACGCACCTCCGTACTGCTCCGCCAAAGATCCCGTTAATATGGCCGGCTTTGTCGCGGCTAACGCTCTGCGCGGCGACGTCAAACTCTGTCAGGTTGCTGATATCGTCAATCCGGCGCCGCATCAGAAAGCGCTCGATGTCCGCACGTCCGGCGAAGTGGCCGCCGGTACGATTCCCGGCGCGAAGAAAATTCCGCTCGATGAACTGCGCGAACGGCTCGGTGAGCTTTCGAAAGAAAAGGAATATCTCGTGTTCTGCAAAGTGGGACAGCGCGGTTACCTCGCCTGTCGCATTCTGACGCAGAACGGATTCAAATGCCGGAACCTCACTGGCGGCTACACCACATACCAGCGTGTCACCGCCGTACCCGTCGCCGAAATGCCGGAAAAGAATAAACCCGCGCAAGACGCCGGCAATCAGGATTTAAAAAAGGAGCCGACCCTGAAACCCGTCAAAATCGTCAACGCCTGCGGCCTGCAATGCCCCGGCCCGATTCTTCAGCTGAAAAATGCGATCGATGAAATTAAAGAGGGCGAAGCCGTCAGCATCACGGCCACCGATCCGGGCTTCGTCGCCGACGCGCCCGCCTGGTGCAACACCACCGGGCATGAGCTCGTCAGCATGGAGCCGGCCGGAAAGGGCTCTTATCGCGCCACCATCATCAAACGCAGTGGGCAGAACTCCGGCAAACACTCCATGGTTAATGTCGTATTCAGTAACGACTTCGATAAAGCCATGGCCGCCTTCATCATCGCCAACGGCGCGGCCGCGGCGGGTTATGAAGTGACGCTTTTCTTCACCTTCTGGGGCATCAACATTCTGCGCAAATCCGGCCCGTTTACGGCGAAGAAAAACCTGATTGAAAAAATGTTCGGTCGAATGATGCCAAAAGGCCCGGATCACCTGAAGCTCTCGCAGATGAACATGGGCGGTATGGGGCTGGCGATGATTAAAGGCATTATGAAGCACAAAAACGTCATGCCGCTTCCAGCGCTTATTGCGCAGGCTCAACAGAGCGGCGTACGCCTCATTGTCTGCACCATGAGCATGGACCTCATGGGCATCAAGAAGGAGGAGCTGATCGACGGAGTGGAAGAGGGTGGAGTCGCCATGTATATTGACCGCCTCGGTCGTTCATCAGCCAGCCTGTTCATTTGAGGAAAAAGTCATGGCGAGGATTATCAACCAAGACGAATGCGTCAACTGCGGAGCCTGCGAGGCGGTTTGTCCGGTGAGCTGCATTTCTGAAGTAGGTGCGAAACGATTCATCAAAGCGGCTGACTGTATCGACTGCGGCGCTTGTGAACCCGTCTGCCCCGTCAGTTGCATCCACGAAGCGTAGGTTTTCCAAGCATTGGAAGCTGACCTTCGACTTTTGACCTTCAGACTTTAGACCTGTATCCAGTGCTCCGGATACGGCGCTTCGATGACGATCTCCGCTTTGCTGACCGGATGAATCACCGTCAGCCGCGCATGGTGCAGGGCAATTGCGCCGCCGGACAGTTTGATTTTTGAGCCGTACTTTTCGTCGCCGAGAATCGGACAACCGATCGCGGCGAGTTGTGCGCGGATCTGGTGGTAGCGTCCGGTGTGCAGTTGGATTTCCAGCAGTGTGGTTGTGGGTAGGGCGCTATCGCCGAGAGCGCCGCCGGTCGAATGGCGGACGGCTCGGCGATCCGTCCCTACCACCTTGTAATCGAGCAGACATTCGCGGGCGTCGGGAGCGCCTTCTTTGGCGACTTCGGCGCGGTAATCGTCATGAATCAAAAAATGGCGCAGGGAACCTTCGATCTGCGGCAGCGCGCCGGAAACGATGGCGTGATAAATTTTGGTGAAGCGGTGGGCGCGCATATCGGCGTTGAGGCGCGAAAGCGCTTTGTCGGTGCAGGCGAACAGCACAATGCCACTGACCACCTGATCGAGCCGATGAACCGCGTGCAGAAACACATTCCCCGGTTTACCTTTGGCTTCCTTGATCCAGGCCTTGGAACGGTCTTCGAGATTATCCTTATCCGTTCCGCTTGGCTGCGTCAGCAGCCCCGCCGGTTTATTCACCGCCAGCATCTGGTTATCGTGATAAAGGACTTCGAGATTCATGGGGGCAAATCATGGGGCAGAAACATTCGTCTGCCAAGAAATTCAATGAACGGGGAAAGGATTAGCCACAAAAAACACCAAAAGGCACGAAAGCTGGACCCTCTTTTTGTGGATTTTTGTGACTTTTCGTGGCCATAAAATTTATCCGGCTAACGGCTGCGGTGCTTACGGCGGGAATCGGCGATATACCACTTTTCGACCTTCTCTCGCGCCCACGGTGTTTTGCGCAGAAACGTCAGGCTGGATTTGATCGACGGATCGAGCTGGAAGCAACGGATCTTAATGCGCTGGCCCATCTCCTCCCAGCCGTGATCCTCCACCAGCTGGATGAGAATCTTTTCCAGCGTAATCCCGTGCAGCGGATTCCATGGCTGTTCAGAAGGCGAGGTCATCTCAGGCATTTCATTTGAGTTTTTTATGTTCTTGGTCGTGGCAGATGTTGCAAAGCGTTTTCAGGTTTTCTTTTTCATTCGCCCCGCCGGATGCATGGTGTTCGATGTGGTGAAGCTCCAGATGGCGGGGGTCGGAGGGGTTCCATTTTTCATGTGACCAGCCGCATAGCTGACAGACGTGATTGTCGCGGACAAGAACCTCTCGTCGAGTTTTGTCATTAATTTTCCGGTCATGAGCAGGAAGCTGCTGGGTACTCTCTAAAACGTACATTCCCGGGGGCAAGTCCGGACGGCCATTCCAGTGCGTGCAAATCTGCCAGCCCTCTTCGGTCCTCAGTTCGCGGGTACGCCGCGCCCATTCTGATTTATCTTTTGTGACGTAGCGAAGCTCCTCGCCGCTGACAGGTTTTCCGACGTTCTCAAGAAGAAATGCGAGTATTTTTGCCTGTGCGCCTCCAGAGCCTTTGCGGATATCGTTGGCAATTTTCCAGCGGTGAGCGGCGTCTCGATCCTGCTCCGGCGAAAGCATAATGTAGTCATCAGGGGCCATGGCGGTGCAATCAGGCAAATCGCCATTGATCGAGACATCTTCGGTGTCTATCATCTCTTTAACTGAAAGGCCGCTTGCAATATTCCATCCGAAATCTTGTCGTAGTTCACGGACTCTACGGGGCCAGTCATCAATCCCGGCAACAATAGCCAGTTCCTTTCGGGAAAGAACCGTTTTGGGGTATTGCCGGAAATAATGGAGAAGACGTTTGCGTCCAGATCGGGCGATTTCATGAGGGAGCATGGATGTTCCAAGAGCACTCAAATGATCCCAAACCGGGATGAGTTTCAGCACCTTTTCTCTAAGATTTGGGCAGGATGCATCAAAGTTTTGCAATAGGGTAATCAGATCGGATCGGTACTGTTCTGTCGTTTTGCTCATACTCGTACTCCGTTGAGTTTATGCAGATATTTAATGCCTTCGTTTGTTTCGGCAACGTAATCCAGAGAAGTTTCTTTTAGCAGGCAGTCGATGACAGATGCGGCGATAGCCTGTGCGAGAAGAGGGGGGACGGCATTGCCGATTTGGCGGGCAACTTCAATTTTGCTTCCACAGAAAAGAAAGTCGTCAGGAAAGCTTTGAATTCGTGCGGCTTCGCGATGGGTTATCGGCCGGTTTTGTGACGGGTGGAGGTAGCGTCCTTTCTCCGGTTTAAAGAATTCTGTTCGGATGGTTACTGACGGACGATCCCACCAAAGTCGGCCAAAAAGATCGGTTCCTCCGGATTTTTTACGCTTCCAGCAGTCGGGAGTGATATCTGGTCGGTTCTTCAAGAGGTCAAACCGATTGCCTCCCGGTGGAACGGCTTTGTATCTTTCAATGCTTTTTGGAGTTGGTGTTCGTCCAAAATGAAGGTCAAGTGGCGGCTCTTCATCGCGAATTTCCGTTCCCTTGGGCGGCGGCAGGTCTCCAATGGCCGATTTTACGGTTGTCCATGGCTTGAGTTGCCTGTCAGAAAAGAAATTCTTCTCCTGATTCAGCCTGTTAGGATTGATGTGCGTGGGGCGCGGAAGAGAAATAGGGTCGTGTTTTGATGCCATGATAATGGCCCGTTTCCGGATTTCCGGAACGCCGTAGTTCGCCGCAATCAGGGCGTCCGCTTCGATGTATTTGAAGTTTAAGGCACTCAAAGCCAGACAGATTTCCTCAAATTCCAACGATGTAAGGAGTTGCGGGACGTTCTCCATTACAACGACGGGGGCCTGAGAAAGCTCTACAACCCGTAAAAACTGAACCCAAAGCCGCCGCCGGGGATCTCCGGCCCGATTCCGGTTCAACAGGGAAAATCCTTGGCACGGCGGGCCGCCAACGACGACATCGGCTTTTGGAATCGGGTAAAGCTCTTTGTCCAGTAGCTCAATGATGTCTCCGTGAAACGTATGCCCGCCCTTTAGGTCAAAGTTAGCTTTGTAGGAGTTGATGGCTTCAGAGTTAAAGTCATTGGCGAACACAGAATAAAACTTGTTGGAATCAGCAAACCCTCGGGTCATACCCCCGCAGCCGCAGAAAAGATCTATGAGTCTGTATTGTCCGTATTCCATGAAGACCACAATGTAGGCACTTCCGTCGCTCTTATCTAGCTGGATCTATTCCTAAACAACGATTCGACCTGAGAGTTTAGGCCATATCACCGGATATCCATCTTGCAAACGCGCCGCTGGGCAGCGGCATGACATCGGGTTTGCCGGTGAGGAGCATTTCGCCGCAATCGGTGGTGCCGTTTAAATCCTTGATCCATTGGGTGAGCAGGTTTTGCAGGATCATCGGCGAGTATTCGGGCGTATGGCAACTCAACAGCAGGAACGCCGGATTTTCCGATAGCAGGTCGCGGCAAAGGTTGAGCAGTTCAGGAAGCTGATCCTGAATTTTGAAGACCTCGCCTTTTTTGCCGCGTCCAAAGGAGGGCGGGTCGAGGATGATGCCGTCGTAGCGGCGCTCGCGCTTCACTTCGCGCCGCAGGAAGCCGATGGCGTCGTCGACGATCCAGCGGATTGGCGCTTCTTCCAGTTTATTAAGTAAGCCGTTTTCGCGCGCCCATTCGACCATCCCTTTGGAGGCATCGAGGTGGCAAACTTCCGCGCCGCCCTGAGCGGCGGCGAGGGTTGAGCCGCCGGAGTAGGCGAAGAGATTTAATACACTGGCTGCGCCGGTCTGCGTTTTTCGTTTCTGCACGGTTTCGCGGATCCACTTCCACATGACGCGCTGTTCGGGGAAAATGCCGAGGTGGCCGAAGTCGGTGGAGGAAAGTTTAAAGGTGATACCGGCGACGGTGACTTTCCAGTTATCGGGCAGGTTGTGGCGGTTGTGCCAGCGGTTGCCTTCTTCGCGGTCGAATCCGGCGGAGATGTTCCGCCAGACTTCTTCGGGAAGCGACTGCTGCCACGCGGCCTGTCCGGCGGGGCGCACCAGCGTTACCTCGCCGAAGCGCTCCAGCTTGCGGCCGTCGCCGCTGTCGATCAGTTCATAATCATCGTTCATCGGCCATACGGATAGCATGGCCGGTGGAATATTGGAATGTTGGAATCGTGGAATGTTGGTTGAAAAGTTTCCAAACCTTGGAATGCGATTTGTTAGCAAGGCCGCCGGGACGGCGGCGATACGTACCGCAGGCGTCCCGCCTGCCTTTAGTCACCCGCGATGCAGGCAGTTGAGAATGGAGTCCATGGGCGAGCGCTTTTCGGCGATATGGCCAGCGGTTTCCCACTGTTCGTCTGAAAGCAGTTCACGCAGCGGCTGTTCGACTGTTTGAACCCGTTTGAAGGCGCTTTCGAGCTGCCGGTCCCAGCATTCGTAGTGGCGGGCGAGGTCGTCGGGATAGACGACTTTGCGGTCGGTGCCTTCGTCGCAGGCGTGGAAGGGTTCGAGAATGTTGAGCGAGCCGTAGTCGTTGGTGAGCTCTTCGCCTTCGGCAATATCGCGCACGGCCAGTTCAAACTTATAGGCTGTGGTGATGCAGTTGGGATTAAAGCTGTGGTTCATAAACCGCGTGTTATCCCAGCAGAAAACATAATTGCCGTCGCGGTTGCGGTAGGAATATTTGTAGAGCGTTTCGCGGCAGACGCCGGAGATCGCCGCGACTTGCTGCGGAGTGAACAGGCGGTCGAGCGGATCCATTGCCCAGGTGACGGTGCCTTTGGGAATGTCGCGGGTGGCGACAATGCCGCAACCGATTTCCTCACTGATCCAGCGGACTTCTGTGTCGGGGTGCAGCATGGTTTTTCTCGTTAAAAGTGGTGGCTGGAGGCGGACTTGAACCGCCGACCCGCGGATTATGATTCCGCTGCTCTGACCAACTGAGCTACCCAGCCGATGGGAAAGGGGACAGAACATAGAAAAAGCCATTCCGGTTAGCAAGTGCAATGTGGTAAGAATGCCCCGCAAATGAACCTGATTCTCATTCATCCTCATGAACCGGACTCCGCAGGGCTTGTCAGCCTCTGCGGCGCGCGCGCGGAACACATCCTCCATGTGCTGAAAGCTGTGCCCGGCAAGACCCTGCGCATCGGCCTGCTCAACGGGCCGAAGGGTTGCGGAACCGTCGAAGAAATCCGTGGCAAAGAGGTCCTCATGCGCTGTGAGTTTGAAGAAACTATTCCGGCGCGCCCCTCTATCGATCTGCTGCTCGCTCTGCCGCGTCCGAAAGTGATGAAACGGCTCTGGGCGCAGATCGCCGCGCTCGGCGTCGGACGCATCATTCTCGCTAATGCCGAGAAGGTGGAGCGCTGTTATTTCGACAGCCATATTCTTGAGCCGGATTTTTACAACGAGCGCCTCATCGAAGGACTTCAGCAGGCGGGCGACACGATTCTGCCCGAAGTCCGGATTATCAAAGAGCTCAAGCCGTTCCTCGAAGATGAACTTGGGGTGCTTTTCCCCGACCCCGAAGTCCGATTGTTGGGCGACCCGTCCGGCGAACAGACTATGTTTCAGTGCCTGGAGAAAAACAATGCCCTTGCGCCACAAAGCACTGTGCCGCACCGCAGTTGCTTAGCGATTGGCCCCGAGGGCGGCTGGACACCGTACGAGCTGGAGCTGTTCGCTGCGCACGGCTTTCAGATTTTCAACGCCGGTCCGCGCGTTTTACGAACCGACACCGCCTGTGTTGCTTTGCTTTCACTGCTTACGCTACGCTTTGGTGCAAATGAAAAATAAATGGATCCAGCAGATCGCCACCGGATTTGGCTTTGGGCTCAGCCGGTTCATGCCCGGCACCCTTGGAACGCTATGGGGAATTCCTCTGGCGTGGGCTGTTGCGCAGATTCGGCCGATAGAACTTCAGATTGCGGCCTGCATCGCACTGACGCTGCTTGCCATTCCGGTTTGCGCGGCGGCTGAAAAACAGCTCGGCAAAGGGAAAGATCCCGGATGCATTGTAGCGGATGAATACCTCACACTGCCGATCTGTTATCTTGGTCTGCCGTTCACGCCGTGGGTGGTACTGAGCGGATTTGTGCTGCATCGCGTTTTCGATATCACCAAACCGCCGCCGATCCGGCAGCTGCAGAACCTGAAGGGCGGGGTTGGGATCGTAATTGATGATTTTGCCGCCGCACTGCTGGCGCTGGCGGTCAACCATCTGCTGTTCCATCTGTTTTTCCAATGATTGGAAAAACAGGAACTGAATAGTGGAATGTTGGACTGGTGGATGAATGGGGCTGTAATGTTCCGGAGTCAATAATCCAGTAATCCCTTATTCCGTCATTCCATAATGTAATGGATCATCGCTTTGCCGATGTCGGTGTTGTCGTGAATCCCGCTGAACACCGTGCTACCGGGACCATAGGCAAACAAGGGAACCATTGAAGCGGTATGTTTGCCATGAACGAAGCCGGTTTTATCCACGGTTTTGTTTTCGGTCGAACCGCCCAGCACGGCGAAGCCGCCTGTTTCATGGTCGGCGGTGACGATCACCAGCGTTTGTCCGTCTTTTGCGGCAAAGGCGAGACCCGCGCCAACCGCGTTGTCAAAGTCGACCACTTCGCTGACCACGTTGGTTCCGTCGTTCTTATGCGCGGCCCAGTCGATCTGTGATCCTTCCACCATCAGGAAAAAACCATCCTTGTCCTGCGACAGAATCTGCACGGCTTTTTGCGTCAGCTCTTTCAGGGATATTACGCGTTCCGCAGCATGGGGCGGATGAACCGGATAAAGAATGGCCGCCGCTTTGGCTGGCGTTTCGATTTTACGGAACTCTTCTGCCGTTAGAGCGACCGGCATTTTT
This sequence comes from Kiritimatiellales bacterium, assembly GCA_037144035.1. Taxonomy (GTDB): domain Bacteria; phylum Verrucomicrobiota; class Kiritimatiellia; order Kiritimatiellales; family Tichowtungiaceae; genus Tichowtungia. The sequence continues at coordinate 555 of JBAWXO010000056.1, read as the reverse complement.
TTCTGCAGGTCCGATAGGTGTGATTTAAAATAATCCAGCCCGCCGCCGAACAGAACGTCCACATCGCTGGCAACGATTTGTTCCGCAATCTCGGCATCCATTTTCCGGCTGGAAGCATGCGCTATAAATCCGGCCGGTGTGGCGTGCGTCAACGAACAGGCGACGGCGACGCCGGTAGATTTTCCCTTTTCTTTCGCATACTCGATCACGTGTTTCAGCGGTTTGTCGTTCGGGTCCACACCCAGCGCGCCATTGCGGGTTTTAACGCCGGTCGAGAGCGCGGTGGCCGCCGCCGCCGAATCGGTTACCAGCGCGCCGTCCGCCCAGGTGGTTGCAAATCCAGTTATCGGACAGCGTTCCATCTCGAGGGTTCCTCTGGCGATTTTACCCGCCGTCACCTGTGCCAGGCCCATGCCGTCGCCGATAAAGAGGATGATATTTTTCGGAATCGCATCTCCGGCAAATACGGCGGCCGCAAGCAAAAGGAAGGTCAGCAGAAGTTTTTTCATAGTGCCGCGATTTTATCGCATTTCCGGGAGCTGGATGTTAGCAAAG
>JBAWXO010000055.1:0-8842 GCA_037144035.1 Kiritimatiellales bacterium | reverse complement strand
CTATTTCGAATCGGTCCGTTTGTCTGAATGCCGGACAACCAGGTGGACAGCGCCGCAGACTGGGCGGGAGACCACATCAGGTTGTTATCTACATTGGTGATGGCCGTGAACCAGGTCTGCTGGTTGCTCGGCCATGCAGACGTATCTGAATAAAACGGTGAAAACCCGGTGGAGGTCTGAACCATTACATTATTCCGGATTTCAGCCTGCGTATAACCCGGAACCCCGATGGCGGGCTGAGGGCCCAGGTTGCAGATGAAAAAATATCCGGCCTTAGCGGCCGTATCAACGGTCGTATTGGTCTTGCCTCCATACAACACCGTCTGATTGCCAAAAACATCCACCATGATGTTATTAATCATCCGATTGGCTTCACTGAAGCTGAGGCCCGCTCCGGAGCAGCGATAGATGACATTCTCTTCAAAGCTGGTGCCGGACTGCTGCGCATCGAAACGCATCGCTCCGGCGGAATGACCGCCGTAAATATCATGGAAATAGTTCCGGCAAATCGTATTCCCAGGAGCCGCCATGCGGATATAAAACGGGTTGCCATCGCCGAGGATTTCCATGTTGCGGTATACATCGTTATGCTCAAACAGATTGTCGCGGCAGTACAGATAAGAAAAAAGCATCGCCGAGGTAATGTTGGTATCCGTCTGCCGGACCATCTCCTGAAAAGGAAGTTTGCCGTAGTTGATTATCCGGTTCAGTTCGCGCGCGGTACTCAGCCGCCACTGGCTTGAAAACTGATTCGGCTCGACTCCGCCGATGCTGAACCCGTTGTACGGCGTGTGATGCACCCGGTTGTGTGTGATCTCATTCTCTCCGCTTTGCCACATGAATATCCCGGCGCAATGCAGATTTTCCAATCCAATGTGATGAACATGGTTGTTGTGCACCGTGTTCCGGCGGTTCATAAACGCCTCGCCGATCTTATCGCCGATCAACGCAATACCGGTGGCTCCAAGATACGATACTTCGCAGTTTTCAATCCGGTTGCTCTGCGCCTGCAGATCCATCCGGATGCCGCCGCTGCCGCTTTCAGTAAGCAGGCCGTTCTTAAACACACAGTTTTCGGTCCACTTAAACCGCACCAGACAGTTGGCTTTATTCCAGCGCTCCCAATCGTGCTGCAACCCGGCATCTTCGTCACTCCAGAGTTCCCGCCTGGCGTGTTTAAAGGTCAGTCCGTCAAAAACCAATCCCCGGACGGGTTGCTGTGTAACCGCATCGCCAGCGAGCAGCAGCAGTTCATCCAGAACCGGTATGACGACCCCTTGAGGAGCCTGCCCGTCGCGGGGCCACAGCCAGACCTTTCCGGCGGCCGTATCGCAGAACCACTCTCCGGGCTCGTCCAGCACATCCGGAACATTACAAATCCTGAACTGGCTGGGATCATAGCCGGTAGCCCGCCGGGCAAGCGGATAGGTTCCGGTTATCGCAGTCACGGCCACGCCTTTTTGTGTGTCAACGGACTGCAAAGGCAACAGGTTGTGACACCATTGAAAGGTCGGAACCATCGAAAGTTCTGTGTCTTGAAGTTTTTCATAGTTTCGCAGACTGCCCGCCGGGAAATAAAGGGTTTTGCGGTCGGCAACGAGCGCGTTGGTATGCGACAGACTTGGTTTGACTCTCGGCCCGACAGCTCTGGGCAGGCGGCCCTGCCCATCGAACAGGGTCGTAACCCGTCCTGCTCCTTGCGGAATATCCGCCACCCACAATTTGCCTGCCGCATTAGTTGCAAGATTCGCCGGATCATTTGTGCAAGGGCTCCATCCGGTCATCGGCACGCCGGAACTGAAAACAGGATGCTCTTCGCCATACGCCTTATAGGTAATGGTTCGTCCGGCGGCGGCCGAATCCTGCGGCGTAAAAACGAGCGGCTTGTTTAAAAGATAGTTCCCGTCGTGAATCAACACGGTGTAATCCCGGTCGGGATTTTCCGCCTTCAGCTTCCGGATCTCATCACGGGCCTGCTCGACGGAAGGGCCTGCCGGAAAAACATGAAGTTCCGCTGGCGTAACCGGAACTGCCGCCGCCCCTAGTTTACTTCCCGTTAACAACCCTGTGATTACTGCAATCCTGAATAACTTCATCATTCCCGCTGCCTCCATATGTGGGATTAATTTAAGTATTAATTTCGTTTTACAGAAGGAACCGAAGGGCCACGAAGTCGATTCAAAAACCCTGGAAAATAAAGGCCTTCTCTGCATCCGGTTTCTTGGGATTCCTTCGTTACCTTGTTGAACATATTGTTCATATTAAATCCGTATTATTTCAGACCTGCGATACTTTGCGGGCGGCGTCTTCCTGTTCTCCGCGCTCCTCAAAATCTTTCAGCGGCAACCAGGCAATAATGACAACCCCCGGTATTGCAAAAATGATGCTCAGGATGAACAGCCATACATAACCGACCTGCGCCTGAATAATTCCGCTCAAACTTCCTGTAAGAATCCAGCTGATCGACATGACTCCGGTCAACATTGCAAAAAAAGTCGCCCGGTAGGAGCCCCGGCAGGCCTCGCAATGCAGAAAGCCAAATGATGAAAACCCTATGCCATAGCCGAATGCTTCAAGAGTCAGCACCACTACCCCCCAAAGATTGACGCTGGTTCCCATCAAATTCACTTCTGTAAAAACCGGGTGCGCAGCCAGCCAGACAAATCCTGCGGCCGGTACGGTCATCGAAATCGCAAAGGGCCAAACCGTTTTGCGCAACCCGTATTTTTTCACTAAAAATCCGCCCAGCAGACCGCCGGCAATCATCGCAATAACTGCAAATATTCCGTTCATTACTCCGACCTGATCCAATGACATTCCAAGTCCCCCTTTATCAGCCGGGTCCATTAGAAACGGAATTTTCATCCAGTTCAGCAACCCCTCACCCAACCGGTAGAGAAAAACAAAAGAAAGGATCACCCAGGCGCGGCGCTGTTCGAAAAAAAGTGCGAATACTCTAAAGAACGATTTACGCTCCTTTTGTTCAATCGGTTTATCCAGAATCGGATACGGATAAATACACCGGTGATACAGCATCAGAAACAACTGGATCAAACCGAAGACAGCAAAACAGACCGCCCATCCGGCCATCGTCTGTCCGGTCTGCTTCTGGATTTTACCGGCCAGTACAACCATAAACCCCATAGCAAATAAATTAGCCAGACGCACGCAGGCGGCGTTGATCCCGACGAACAGAGCCTTGTCGCGCTCGTTCACCGCTGCCAGAAAAAAACCTCCTCCTCCGATTTCATTGAAAGCCGACATCAAAGCCAGACCGGCAAACATCACCAGCAGGACTTGTATTATCCATCCTGACATATCAAAAACGAGCGACAGTCCGCAAAAAGCCGCCAGCAGAAGCATCACGCCGGAAATCACCCCTTGCATGTTCAGTGTCCAGGCCCGCTTGGTTCCGTGGGTATCCACAAACGGTCCGAAAATAAACCGGAACGCTATCGGCAGACCCAGCATGCTGGTCAATCCAATGGCTGTATTGGAGAAATCCATACTTTTGAGCAACAGACCGGGAATCGTCTGCGCAGTACCCCATGTCAGCGCCGAAAAAATGGTTGATGTGGGGACAAATTTCCAGGGATTTACTTGCGTGCGTTTTATCATTTGAGCCTTTATTCCTGCGTTTCGGACCACTCGTATTTATCGTCTGCTGACGGAGCCATCGCGCTCCATTTGGCGCAAAGCATCAAAGGTTTTCCGGCCTGTATACGAAGAGAATTCTGCTTTGGATTACGGCCGGAAACCATCTGCAGGTTCACATCGGTATTCGACGAAAATTTGACTGCAATTTCGTTCCGTGTCCGGTTCCAGCGCAGATCCAGCGCTATGCCCCCCGGGCAGCGCACACCGCAGAGAGTGCCTTCTGTCCACGAAGAAGGCAGCGCCGGCAACAGGTGAATGAATCCCGGCCGACTGAAAACCAGCATCTCCAAGACGGCAGCTGTAATACCGAAATTGGCATCGATTTGGAATGGTGCGGGCACCCCTTGGATAAATGTCTTGGTTATGCCTATATCGAGATCGCTGTTATGGTAGGTGAAAAAATTCTTGCCCAGGCAGGAGCGGGTCAACAGCTGGAGGCACTCAAGAGACCGCTCGCCGTCTCCCAGCCGGGCCCACAGACTGGCCATGTGCGACAGCGACCAGCCGGTCTGATGCTCAATCCCGAGCACCAGCCGTTTCTCAACAGCAATACGGCAGGCTTCAAATAATTCCGGTGTGCGATGCCGGTCAATCTCGCGACCGGGAAAAAGTCCGTACAGATGCGATAAATGGCGATGATGATAATTGTCCTTCAGGCGGACATCCATCCATTCCGTCAGAGCCCCGTCTTCGTTAATCCGGTATGCCGGTATTTTTCGCAAAAACTCCTTCCAGCGCGGAAGCTGCCCAGCATTTAAATCGAATTGCTCAGAAACCTCGATCAGCCGAGTAAAAAGCTCTTTGGCCACGGAAAAATCCATTGTTGCATTTACGCAGACAAAAATATTTCCAGCCTCCGGGAAATCTCCCAGGGGACGGTTTTCAGGCGACTGGGAGGGAGCGCTGACCCAATATCCGTCGGCCCCTTCGGTAAAAAAATCTTCGTAGAAAATTGACGCTTCTTTCATAAATGGAAGCGCATGGTTAAGTAAAAAATCGCGTTCCCCAGTATAAAGCCAATAGTCATAAAAATGCTGAGCCAGCCAGCCCGCTCCGGCACTCCAGTACACTACATGCGGCAGGGGATTTTGTTTCCGTCCACTGCGCGGGCTCATGAACAGCGGAACGAGGATGCCGCGACATCCATATAAATGCCGGGCATTTTCACGAAAATCATCCATCAGCGATTCCACTGTACTGAAAAGCGGCAGCAGGGATTCCGGCAGAGCTCCTGCCAGTGACCCCCAGTAATTCATCTGCACATTTTCGTTATTGAAAATTCCGCAGGTCCACGCCGCTTTATAGTCGCCGTTCCAGAGTCCTTGTAAATGGGCCGGATAAACCGCCTCGCCGGAGGAGCTGCTGATCATCAGATAGCGTCCGTAATGAAAAAGTTTTTCTGTCAAAGCGGGACAAAGCGGCCCCTTCAACACATCCAGCAGCATCCGTTCGTTTGAACTGTCGTCCCCTGACGGCAAAGAAAAGGTTAGGCGATCCATCAGCTCTGCATGCATCGCGGCATGAGCCTCCCGCATCGTTTCGTAGCAGGCCGATTTCGGCAGTTCCGGCTTCTTTACCCGCAAAGAATCATTCACCGGACCCAGACTCACAAGCGCCGTAACTGACGAGCAGCCTTTGACCCGGAGTTCGTTTTTTTCAGGAATCGGCAGAGTGCCGTAAATTTTCAAATTCGCTTCATACGCAACCCCGTCTGCGAACACGGCGTTCAGGCGCATTCCGTCCTGATTGGATTCTATCGTTGTTTCAGGGCAACCCACTCCGCCAAACCCTCCATATTCGATCGAATCAAACGGGTCGTGAGCCTTTAACGAGAATAACACATCCAGGCCGTCCGGATTTTCTGTTTTAAAGTTAATAACCATTACGTTATCGGGGCGGGAAACAAACACCCGCCGTTCCAACAAATAACCGTTTTCTTTCCAGCGCACCGCGATCTCACCGGTCTTCATATCCAATGCGGCGTGATAGTCCTCAAATGGATGCGCCTGATGATGCTCAACGCCGACATCAGGCCCCGGGAGAAAATGAGCGGCTTTTGCAGAAAAACCATCCGCAGCCCAAAGTGAAGGGAAGAATCGTTCCGCCGTTGCAAAATCACCTTTTTGGAGCAAGGCGCGCAACTCGGCCAGCCGGGTTGATGTATCCGGAACCGGAGGAATGTTTCCTCTGGACCACAAGGCCTCGTGATTCAACAAAATCCGCTCCTTAACAATTCGTCCGTAGACCAATGCCCCCAGCACCCCGTTCCCGCAAGGCAGCGCATCGCGCCAACTCCGAGCAGGACTCTCCATATGCAATCGTTTTGAACTCATTAAAACAGACCCTTCCAGAAGAAAAACAGGCCGGATCAACACCGCTTTTGATCCCAACCGCTTGTTAATAGTAACAGGATGCCGGATGCCGTTTTTTCTGTCAAATTAAATCCGTTAACGGTATCTAAAGACCATGAAACCGCCTAGAAAAGTAAGCCTAAAAACCATTGCACAGGAAGCCGGAGTCTCCGTCATGACCGCCTCCCGCGCCATCAATGGCACTGGATATGTCGCTCAGGTAACCATCGCGCGCATAAAAAAAATAGCCGATAAGCACCGATACCGGCCGAATCTGCTGATACGGGGAGTCCAAACCGGACGGACGATGACGATCGGAGTTATTTTTCCGGCCGACCTTGGATTCTACACCAACGTACTTGAAGGCATTCACGACGAACTGCTGGCCAACCAGTACGGCATCCAGCTGAGCCTGGTGAAAAAGCACTTTGGTGCACAGGCGGCTCAACAGGAACACGATCAGATTCTCAGGATGCTTGATCTGCGGGTGGACGGCATTATTCTTCGTCCAGTCAATGACAATGCAACCAGCCTCTACTTCAAAGAGGTTTTTAAACGCAAAATCCCGCTGGTGACCATTGATCGAAAACTGGAAAAAGTGCAGTGCGATTTTGCCGGAAGCGATGACTTTTACGCCGGTAAAAAAGCGGCCGAATATCTAATCGAACAAGGGCATCGGGATATTCTGCTGGTCGCAACAGGTGATAGTGTGAGCACGGGACGTGAACGCCGCGACGGGTTTTTAGCTTTTACAAAAGAACAGGCGAAAAAAATACGGGTGGTCGTAATCAATGAACCCGATTTTAAACATCATGAACCGGAGGTCTTGCGCGCACTAACCACCCATCCCGGAATCACGGCTGCCTTTTGTGTAAGCGATACACTAACCCCAGGGCTCTATCATACCGCCGGCAAGCTTGGGAAAAAAATTCCGGGTGATTTATCCATACTGGGCTTTGGCAATCTGGAGTTCGGCCCGTATCTCAGCCCGGCGTTGAGCACATTCGACCAGCACCCTGACTGCATCGGAAAAACCGCCGTTGAAATGCTGCTTAAACGGCTTGGGAGCCAGACTCCGGGAAAATATCACAGGAACCTCATACCGGCGGATCTGCTGCTTCGTGACTCCGTCGGCAGCATTGAAACGAAAAAATAGTCTGTCTACAGGAACACAAAAACTTCCTGTCTGCTGAGAGATATTCTGGCGGAATAATTCTGTAACCGCCGGTCGAAACGTGGCGGCGGGTGACGGTCGAAAAACTGCCGCCCTACACCACGCCTTAATTCTCCCGATCCCTGGGGATAACAGATGTACGAGGAGGTTTGCTTTCTAGAGTTCCTCGTTTTTTCCCATCACTACCCGATGGTCAAACTCTTTAAGCCTAAATACAGAAATGAACTAACCACTAATCTTCACTAATGGACACTAATCACCCATAAAATCAATCTGCCTCATCTGCATAAATCATCCGCTTCAGTTCACCAAAACAAGGAGAGACTTCCTATTTGAAACTCATCCATTATTCGCGGGTATTCGTGAAAATCAGGTCTCCATTTCCTTTTTAGGTTAAGGCCGCCACTCTCTTTACGCCCCAGTACTTCCGAAGCCGCCGTGTCCGCGCGTGGTTTCCGACAGATCCTCCACAAGCTCGTAATGGATCGGCGAGCTGTCGGTGGCAACCAGCTGAAAAAGCCTCTGTCCCTGCTCTGCGGTATAAGGCTCGCTCTTGATGTGGTCGCACATCGCCATAATTTCGCCACGGTAACCGCCGTCGATCAGCCCGATTGAATTGGACATGCGTAGCGGAGTTTTCGAAATACTGGAACGAGGGAACAGATAATAGGCGCGTCCATCTTCCGGCTCGCAGGAAATTCCCAGCTTGATCGGTTTCGTTTCGCCGGGCTGAAAGGTGATGTTTTCCAGCACATACAAATCAAGGCCGGCGTCACCATCGTGAAAATGGCCGTGGTTCTTGTAAAATTCGCGAGCGGTCTCATTGTGCGGTTTAATAAAAAGCTTCATTTCAACTCCTTTTCGAACCGCGAATATACGCGAATGTACGCGAAGGGTAAAAGCCGGGAATCAAAACAATATTATTTTGAGACTGGCAGATTCGCGTCGATTCGCGTTTATTAGCAGTTCGTGAATCAGGAGAGTCAGAAATGCTTAATTTAGCTGTTTTCGGATCGGGATCGGGCTCCAACTATCAGGCGATTGCCGAGGCCATCTCCGCCGGACGCCTCGACGCCCGCATCGCCTGCGTCATCTCCGATACCAAAGACGCGACCATCCTCGAACGGGCCCGCAAACTGGGGCATCCCGCCATTTACCTCGACTGCGCCCCCTTTAAAACCAAACTCGACGACGGAGCCGAACAGCGAGCCATCGAGCTCATTCGACAGCACGGCGGCGACTTCATTGTCCTCGCCGGTTTTATGCGGATTGTCAAACCCGGCCTGCTGACCGCCTTTGCCGGGCGCATCATCAACATCCACCCTTCCCTGCTGCCGAAGTTTCCCGGACTCGAAGCCGGACGTCAGGCGCTCGAAGCCGGCGTTAAAGAAAGCGGCTGCACCGTCCACTTTGTCGATGGCGGCATCGATACCGGCCCGATCATTGTTCAGCGCAAAGTTCCCGTGCTTCCCGGCGATACCGTTGAAACTTTGATGAACCGCATCCACGCGCAGGAGCACATCGCCTACCCCGAAGCCTTGCAGAAAATCGCCAAAGACCGCGCGCAAAACCACCCCGCCGTCCCGGCACCCCTCCAAAGGAGGGGAATTAGAGCACTTTCGAGTTAGTTGGTCGCAATGGAGACAAGGCCGCCGAGACG
>JBAWXO010000054.1:0-8857 GCA_037144035.1 Kiritimatiellales bacterium | reverse complement strand
CTCGTCATGCAGAATTTTGAGCAGTACACCGTCTGCCGGAGATTCGATTTCGGCCGTCACCTTATCGGTCTCCATCTCCGCAACCGCTTCGCCCGACGCAACCGCATCGCCGGGAGCTTTCATCCAGCGCACCAGCATGCCGGTTTCCATCTGCAGCCCTTGTTTGGGCAAAATAATTCCCTGAACCATACCCATCCTCCCGGCTAACGGTAACACACCTGCTTGACCGCCGCTTCGATGTCGGCTTCCTGCGGAACAACGGCATTTTCGAGGCCGAGGTTGAAGGGGAGCGTGCACTGTTTTGCGCCCAGCCGCAACACCGGCGCATCCAGATAGCGGAACGCCAGCTCCTGAACCTGTGAAGCCAGTTCGGCACCCCATCCACCGATTTTATGCGCTTCATGCACCACGACCAGTCGTCCGGTTTTTTTAACGGACTCAACCACAGTGGTCACATCAAGCGGAACCAATGTGCGCGGGTCGATGACCTCCATGTGTATGCCTTCTTTTTCCAGCTTCGCCCGAACGTTAAGCGCTTTCTGTACGTAAAGATGATTACACACCACCGTTACATCACGGCCCTCGACAAGCACATGGGCCTTGCCAAACGGAATCATAAACTCGGGATCATCCGGGACTTCGCCCGCCGTGGCATACAGCGCTTTGTGTTCGAAAAACATCACCGGGTCGTTCATCCGGATCGCCGAACGAAGCAGGCCGGCCGCGTCCGCCGGAGACGATGGCATCGCCACCTTCAGCCCAGGGATATGCATAAAAATGGATTCGACCGACTGGGAATGCTGGCCCGCGTTGCCGCGCCCGACGCCCTGCTGTCCGCGAATAACCAGCGGAAGACTGACTTTGCCACCGAACATATTGCGGATCTTCGCCGCCTGATTGAGAATCTGATCCATGGCCACATAGGTGAAGTCCATGTACATCAGCTCGACAATCGGACGCATCCCGCAGGAGGCCGCGCCGACCCCCGCGCCGACAAATCCGGCTTCGCTGATCGGTGTGTTGCGGATCCGCTCCGGGCCAAACTGCTCCAGCAGTCCTTTGGTACAGCCGAAAATTCCGCCCTGATCGGCCACGTCTTCTCCCATCACGAAAACCGAGGCATCGCGTCGCATCTCTTCGGCAATTACATCTCGAATGGCTTCAGAATATTTTTTTACACTCATGCTGTCTCCTTAAATAATCGCCGGAACCCGGTCCGCAAACACATCATCCATCACCGTCGCCGGATCGGGCTCGGGGCTATTCAGAGAAAATTCAGCGGCATCATCCGCTTCCTGCTTCGCGGCCTTTTCCATCTCAGAAAACTCTTTGTCCGAAAGGTTTCCGGTCTTAATCATCTGCATTTTCAGCCGGTTAATCGGGCATTTTTCTTTCCACTCTTTTGTGACCGCTTTGTCGCGAGTGATCTCTGGATCGCCGATCCAATGGCCATACCAGCGGTACGTTTTGCACTCAATCAGAGTCGGGCCGAGTCCGGCCTTGGCGCGCTCAAGCGCCTGAGCGGCGGCGGCATAAACCGCCTCGGGATCATTTCCATCCACCGTCACGCCGGGCATGTCATAACCGGATGCGCGTACGCTGACATCTTTGACCGATGTGCTCTGGCAGAACGGTACGGAAATTCCGAAGCCGTTATTTTCACAAACAAAAACCACCGGCAGTTTCCAGACTCCGGCGAGGTTCAGGGACTCGTGAAAAGTGCCTTGATTGGACGCTCCGTCTCCAAAGAATGCCACCGCCACATGCCCGTTGTTTTTTAATTTACAGGCCAGCGCGCCGCCGACCGCAATCGGGATTCCGCCGCCGACAATGGCGTTGGCTCCAAGGTGTCCCTTCGCCATATTCACAATATGCATCGAACCGCCTCGCCCCTTACAATAGCCGGTTTCTTTACCCATCAGCTCGGCCATAGCCGGTTTGAGTTCACCGCCTTTTGCGATGCAATAGCCGTGTCCCCGATGTGAGCAGGTGATGTAGTCCTCGTCATCCAGCAACTCACAGATCACAGCCGCAATGGCTTCCTGTCCGACGCACAAATGACACGAACCGCGTAGTTTGTTCTGTTCGAAAAGTTGTAGCGCTTTGTGTTCAAAGGCGCGAATGCGCAGCATGGTTTCTAAAATATGCCGCTGTTGTTTTTCCGGAATCATAATCCTCTCCTTATACTAAAAGCTTTGCGCAAATTTCCACGATATCCATTGTGCTCTCTGCAAGATGAACACCCGCCGCGCGTAAAACCTTCTCTTTATTTTCTGCGCTGCCGGTGCCGTCCGGCGCAACAATCGCACCAGCATGTCCCATGCTACGCTCTTTCGGCGCGTTTTTCCCGGCAATCAGCGCAACGACCGGCTTGGAAACATGCGCTTTGATGAAAGCTGCGGCCTTCTCCTCTTCCTGCCCGCCGATTTCACCGATCAAAACAATCACCTTCGTCTGATCATCCGCTTCGAACATCGGTAAAAAATCGGTAAAGGTACTGCCGGGAATCATGTCGCCGCCGATCCCAATACAGGTACTCTGACCGAAGCCCCGCCCTGTCAGCATAAAAACCGTCTCATAGCAGTTCGTGGCGCTACGGGACATCACCGCCACCGGCCCCTCGCTGAAAATGCGGTGAGCCATAAATCCGGCCTTCGCTTTGCCGGGCGAAATGACCCCAAAAGAATTCGGGCCGATCACCCGGCTGCCGGTTCCCCGCGCACATGCCATGATATTCATCATGTCATGCAACGGCACATGCTCGGCAATAGTGATAATCTGCGGCACCCCTGCATCAAGCGCTTCCATCACTCCTTGCCGGGTAAACAACGGAGGAACAAACAGCACCGTTGTATCCGCCCCAGTCTGTTCCACCGCCTCGCGCACCGTATTAAACACCGGTATTCCATGCACGGTCTGTCCGCCTTTGCCAGGCGTAACGCCGCCGACTACCTGAGTGTGGTACGCGAGCATCTGCTCGGCATGAAATGCTCCTTCACGACCGGTTATGCCCTGCACCAACACCTTACTGCTGCGATCGATTAAAATACTCATACCTTACCCGCCTTCTCTACGGTGGCGGCAACGCCTTCACGGATATTATCAACCACTGTAACAGCACTTCGGAACCGGTCCAAAATTTCCAGCCCTTTTTCCTTGTTGGTGCCTTCCATCCGCACAATCAAAGCAACCGACGAGGGAAGTTTTTCCAGCGCCGCGGCAATGCCGCCGGCGATTTCATCACAGCGGGTAATACCCCCAAAAATATTGATAAACAAAACGGAGATCTCCGGATTTTTGAAAACAATCCGGATTCCTTCCGCCACACGGTCCGACGTTGCGCCACCGCCTAAATCCAACGCAGCTCCCACCTTGACGGATTGCTTCGAGATCAAGTCCATACAGGACATGATCATTCCGGAACCATTCGACATCACGGCGACCCGTCCGTCCGGCTCAAGCGGAATATACAAAAAGCGACACGCCCTGGCCTCCACGGTCAGCAAATCTTCATCTAGAGAGCTACGAAATGCTCCGACTTCCGGCTGACGAGTCAGCGCGCTGTCATCCACAACCACTTTGGCGTCCAGCGCCATTAGTCCACCCTGCCCAGTTTTTACCAGCGGATTGATTTCCACCAGCATGGTGTCCCGCTCACAAAACATTCTGTAGAGCCGAGCGGCTACATCTTGTAGAGGCTTCAGCAACTCAGGCTCTAAGCCGGTTTTTGATGCTACATAAGCTACATGGTAGGGTTGCAAGCCAATCAGAGGATCAATCTCGATCTTCTGTACATCCCCCGGATTCCGTACCGCCACCTGTTCGATATCCATCCCGCCGAAGCGGCTGAAAATCAACACCGGGCAACGGCGGTCCCGATCGAGCATTACACTCAGATAAAGCTCGTGTGCGATCTCCACTTTCGGAACGATGTAAACTTTTTTCACAGGCAGATTTTTAATCGTCAAACCGAAAATCTGATCCAGCTTCATCCGAGCCTCTGCCAGCGAAGAAGCTGTTTGAACACCGCCTGCTTTGCCGCGCCCGCCCGCCTCCACCTGCGCTTTTAAAACACAAGGAAACGACAAGGCCGCCAGAGCGAATTCTCGGGCGGCAAAATTGTCGCTGACATCCAGCACGATTCCGTCAGGACAGGGAATGCCGAAGGCCCTCATCAAAACACCGCCCATATATTCCATTAACTTCACTTGAATTCTCCCCACAGCTCAGCATCCGTCGGCACCACCCGATCCGGCAGGCAATAGGATACCCGGGTAATATTCATAAGGTGTTTAAATGTAACGTTCTCCGACACACTGTTATTGCCCCATGTTCCACATCCCAGTGTCGTCGTCGGAGCCAGCCCGTTGTGGAAACTGCCGCCAACCATCTTGGAGCTAACCTGATTGACCAGAAAACGGCTGACCGTGAGCCGTTCTCCGGCGTAGAGAATATGCTCGTCGTTGAAAGAATGGATCGCCGCTGAATGTCCAGCTCCTTCCATTTCCAGATTCGCCTGTGCAATGCTAACGGCCTCTTCAAATGTTTTGTAACTGAAGGCCGCCATCACAGGACACATTTTTTCTTTGCAGAGCAGATCCTCGGCACCACGCCCTTCGGCTTTGGCCACAATCACCACATGCTCCGGCTTCACAGAAAGTCCGGCCATTTCGCCGATTTTCTTTACTGACTGTCCTACCGCGTAGCGCGAAAACACGCCTTTTTCATCCCAAAGCACCGAACGCAGCCGTTGCAAGACCGCCGGATCGTCCACATATAAAGCGCCCTTTTTCTGCATTGCCATGATGACCTCGGCATAATCGTCCTCATGCGCAATCACCGTCTGCTCACCGGAACAGATGATGCCGTTATCAAAAATCCGACCCTCAATCATCTTGCCGACAGCAATGGACAGATCGATGTTCCGATCAACGATGCACTGAACATTGCCGGCACCGACTCCGTAAGAAGGCTTGCCGCTTGAGTAAGCCGCCTTAACCATCCCCATACCGCCCGTGGCAATCACGACATCAGATCGGCTCATCAAATACCCGCCCAGTTCTGTCGAAGGCTCTGCTAGAACCTGAATCAGGTTTTCCGGGGCGCCCAGCTTCGCCAGTTCTTTATTCCACTCGTGCACCAGCTGTCCAGCACAGTTTTTGCCGCGCGGATGAGGCGCGATGATAATCGCATTACGTGTTTTCAGTGCGAACATCGCATTGCACAGCGGCGTCACCACCGGGTTGGTACAAGGCGTAACGGCGCATACCACGCCAGAAGGTTTTGCGATTTCAATAATGCCATTCTCTTCGTCACGGCGCAGTACGCCATAGGCTTTCGCTCGCCGGACACTGTCCCACAGAATGCGGGACTTCCCCTGTTTTTTAATCACTTTATGCTCATAAACCCCCATGCCGGTTTCATCGACCGCCATACGAGCCCATCTTTCAGCACCATAAAAAACGCATTTCGCCATCGCTTGCAGACAAGCCAGATTCACCGCATCAGGCAACGCCTCAAATACTTTCTGCGCGACGTGCGCTTTTGTCACCATTTGATCGATCATTTCTTTGTCCATAACCTTACAGCCTCTATTAATGATTCATCTCTTTTCTAACATAGTATGATAATATAGCAATATTTTAATGATAAATGCGTCGCTTTTCCCGGCACGCCCGAATATAAAAACTTGGGTGATGAAATTTGAATTAATTGCTCGGAGTAACTGATATGAGTTTTAAACCGATAGAAAACCGTTCTCTGCATATTCAGGTCTTCAACATCATCAAGGATCGAATCGTCTCCGGCCAAATGAAACGGGACGAACAGCTCCCCCCCGAAGCGCAGCTTTGCAAGGAATTTCAGATCAGCCGCACAATCATTCGCGAAGCCATCAAGTCGTTGCAAAGCATAGGGTTGCTGGCTGTAAGTCCCGGGAAAAAAGGCACTACGGTCAGCATTCCTGATGTCAAACTGGCCCAGGAGCTTATTTACATTCACCTAAAAATGAAAGATACCTCGCTTAAGGAACTGTTCGATGTACGACTCACACTCGAGTCGTCAATCGCCCGCCTAGCGGCAGTCAATCGAACCGAAGAAAACCTCGCGGCCCTGCACAATTGCATGGAGCTCATGAACAAATGCCGCTCATTAGACCAAGCCACCGAACTTGATTTCACCTTTCACGATCTGATTGTCGAAGCTTCCCAGAACAGCGTTTTAAAAATCTACAACATGCCACTACTCGCTCTTCAGCGTGATCTGCGAAAACAGACCATCAAGCGCAAAGGATTGGAAACAACTGCCCAGTATCATCAGGAAATTCTCAAAAGTATTGAGGTCGGCAACCCGGATCTAGCCGAAAAGACCATGCGAACCCATATTGAACACGCCCTTGAAGTCCTGCAACAGTCCTGACCCGTTGTTGTTCATGAATGATATCACTTTGATCTAAAGCGGTTATGGAATATTACTCTGTTCCTTTTCTGAGGCGACGCCTTCAACAACCCTCAGCTTGCTTCAGAGCACAGGAACAAATGGTATTCAATGTTACTGTCAGGATTTAAGGAATAGCCGGAATCTTTTTCCCGAGAAGAAAAAACTTGCGATCCGGATACCAAAGAACAGGAACGCCTTTTCGTACAGTAAAGCTCGAATAAAGTGCCATATCCTGCCGCCCTTTCGTGCCGGGCTTGCCTAGGCTGACCCCATCGTGATCCATAAATAAAACAGGTTCATCAAACCAGACCGGTTGATCCGCGCCCGCTTTGAAAGTGCCTCGCACGATACAGATCGGCCGACGGTTGGATGTCAGATCGGTCGGACCGAAGTTTTTGTAGTGTCCGTCATGGTTATGGATGAAAAGAACGTAATGCCCGCTGGCAGCAGTACTACCGCCCACATCATACATGGGGCAAGGTGAGAGCGGATGCAGAAGCGGTGTCCCCCCGTCCTTCCGCAAGAGACGCCGCGGCTGCGTCCAAGTCTCACCAGCATCTGCGCTGACGCTCCAGTACGGACTGCCGGCAGAAGTGCGCATGACACAGAAAAGGCGACCATCCGGTAGCTTCATGATGCTCGGCTCCTGACAAACACAGACAGAGGGAATGCTGGGAAACGGCACCGAAAGGGCCTCTTTGTTCGTAGCAAACCAGGAGATATGAATATCCTGTACCTCAGGATTGTCGTCAATATTCTCAAACCGCATAAATTCAACATGCGCCTCCGCAGACATAAATGATTTGGTGGGGTTCGGTGTTACCGCGAAACTAGTCCAGCGCGTGATCCCCGCGAGATATTTTCCGTCCTTGCCGAGGCGCTGTGGTTTTTGCCAACAGAGAACGTTCGGCGGCATTGTTGGATCCGGATTATCATAAATACTGCGCGGAATCGGAATATTCTGCGCCTTAGACCATGTAATACCATTGTCGTCGCTGTAGATGCCATGAAGCCAGCCGGTGTGGTGCGGCTGGTTGTCAACTCTACCGATGTGCTGACTGTAGTGAATATAAATGCGTCCGGATTTGCTGACTAGCGGATAGCCCCAGCTCGCCATATGTCCGTCGCCGGGCTTCTTCGGCCCTGCGATAATGCTCGGGCGGGTCCAAGTGACTCCCTCGTCGTCACTGCGCGCAAAAGCGAGATGCTGGTCGGGTTGTGACTCCGCAGAACTTTGCGTCCACACCGCCATCAGCGAACCATCAGGGCCGTCAAAGACAAGAAGATGTTCATTGCCTGTATCCGTAACCCCTTCATCCGTGACTTCCGGCACAAAGACCACATAGTCCGGCTTAGTCGCGCGAAGTTGCTCCGGGATTCGCGCCTTAAGATCGGCGGAGGTGGCGATAAAGTTCGGGTTTTTATCAGACATCTGTTGAACCGATCCCGTAACTGTCACCGTTGAGGACAAACTCTCCATTGAGTCTTTCTCGACTATCTTTTTGGCCGATCCCGTAAAGGGAAAAAGCCCTGTGATCGTGATAAGCACGAGGAGGATTGGATTTACGGTCATATTATGGCTCCCTTGGTATCTTATTCGTTAACATACTATGTTAGTATCAAACGGTACTATCGGTTTGCAAGGTTTTTAAATTTGTAACTGCCTAGCATGAAGAAGCGGTCTCGGTTTTCAACCCACCTATTGGTTAGTTTAAGTTATGCTGCATAGCTCCGGGTTATCGAACAAACCTCATACTATCACAATGGAAAGTTTTGGAAAATGATGTGGAGAATTTTGCGGTGTGAAAAATTAAGGAGTCGAGGGTCGGTCGCAGTGCTACCTCTGGATTCAAAATGATATAATGCACAAGCAGCCCCTTCTGCTGCCGGAGACACCGCTATCTCAAAAGCGGATTTTCTTCCCAAGAAGAAACGTCTTTGCATCAGGATACCAAAACACATCTCCATGACTGAGACTGGTGAAACTCCCATAGAGCGCCAGCGTGCTGTAAATGGTCGGCCCGGCCCGCCGGTTGTCGAGGAACAGCTGCGGTTCATCAAAAACAAGCGGTTGTTCGGAATTTGCATCGTAGCGGGCTGTAAGGGCATAGACCGGTGTGCGGTTTTTTGCGATGTCCCCGAATTCGGGATCGGGCAGCCCCTCGACACGGCCGTTATTGTTGTGAATGAAAAGAATATATCGCCCGTCCTGCAATCGATAGATCGGGCTGGGTGAAAGCGGATGCAAAACCGGTCTGCCATGATCACGGTACAGGAGCAGACGCGGGTTGCACCAGACACTGCCGTCCGCAGAGCCGAGGCTGTACCAGCAACATCCCGACATCGTGCGCATTACCGCCATGAGCCGTCCATCCGGCAGTGTGACAATGCTTGGCTCCTGCGTGCAACTCATTGAGGG
>JBAWXO010000053.1:0-8910 GCA_037144035.1 Kiritimatiellales bacterium | reverse complement strand
CGATGAAACTTCAACGGGAGGACATCCACCCCTTGCAGGACACCTGCCCTTATTTCCAGTATGTCTTTCCGTTGGCCGCGTCGGTTTTTAATTTTACCCACTCTTCCTTAAGTTTTTTGCCGAACATCTGCCCGTATTTGCGAGCCTTGGCGAGTTTGTCTTTGTTTTCGGGATTAAAGACCGTTTTGAAGGCGGGCTCGACGGTTTTCATGCGCAGCAAGCTCAATCGGCCCATGACCATATCCGGCCCTTCGCCGCTCCAGCCGTAGCTACCAAAAACTCCGGCGACTTTGCCGCCTTCGGTGATGCCGTTGAGACCCATCGCCAGATTCATGATCGGCGGCAGCGCGTCGCCGTTGATTGTGCAGGTGCCGAGCAGAAAACCATCAGCCTCCTTGATCTCGGCCAGCACTTTACCGTGATCTTCGTTAACCATGTCGCGCAGACTGACATCGGCATCAATCACATCGCGAACACCGGCGCTGATTTCGCGCGCCAGCCGCTCGCTGTAGCCGTAAGCAGAAACAAAGGCGGTGACCACTTTGGGCCGGTCGCGCTTCTCTTTTTTCTTCGGCTTGCTCCATTGGTCGTAGAGATCGATGTAGTGCTGAACGTCTTTTCGCAACACCGGCCCGTGGCCGCAGCAGATGGTTTCGATGGCGAGCGGCTTGATGCACTCCAGCGCATACTGCACATAGGGCTTAAACGGTCCCATGATCATGTTGAAATAATACTGGTAGGCTGGTGTGAAATCGCCTTCGATCAAATCATTGAACACCTTGTCATCAGCGTAGTGACAACCAAACGAGTCGCAGGTGATCAGTGTTTTGAGCTCAGGAATGTAGGTGTAAATCGAGTCCGGCCAGTGCAGGAATGGCACGGAGAGGAACTGGAGGTGAAACCCGTCGATTGCGATCACTTCATCGTCAGCCACGGCCTTGCCGGGAACCTCGCGATTGCAGATGTCTCTCAGATAACTCAAGGCCACGTTCGATCCAAGAACTTTGGCGTTCGGAGCGTAGTCGAGTAGCTTTTCGAGCGAGCCAGCGTGGTCGGGCTCGGTGTGGTCGATCACAATATAATCAATCGCTGCCGGATCGCAGACCTCTTTGATGTTTTTGAGAAACTGATCGAAAAACTTCAGCTTCACCGTTTCAAACAGCACCGTATGGTTTTCCGTCTTGAGGATGTAGCTGTTGTAGCTCGTCCCGTAGTTCGTAAACATCACGATGTCAAAAACCCGGATGTCATGATCCTGCACGCCAACCCAATAGAGATTATCCTTAACCTTCAGTGCGCCCATTTTTGTCTCCTGAAATTCAATCTGCCTCAAATATTTTTATTTAACCATACTTAGCACAGCCTTTTCGGCGGCCATCTTTTCAGCTTCGCGCCGGCTGGTGCCTTCACCGCGATAGGCGTAAGTCGAAACGGTTACTTCGACGCAATAACGGCGGGCGTGATCCGGCCCGCTCGCTTCAGTCACTTTGTACTCGGGAGCCGCATAGCCCTTTTTCTGGGCATATTCCTGAAGGATCCCCTTCGGATTATTCATCACCGGCGAGCCGTTCTCCAATATTTGAAAAATATTTCGGTCAAAAAATTTCCGCGCGGCTTTCAGTCCGCCGTCGAGCCAGACCGCGCCGAGCAAAGCCTCCAGCGCGTCTTCGAGATTCGAATCGCGGTCCGCGCCACCGCTGGCGGCCTCGCCTTTACCTAGCCGCAGGTGTTCGCCCAGCCCGAGTTCACGCGCCGCTGAGGCCAGTGCTGTGCCCGAGCTGATCGCGCTCTTGAGTTTGGTCAGTTCGCCCTCCGCCGCCTGAGGATTCCGTTCCATCAGGATATCGGCGGCCAGCAATCCCAGAACGGCGTCGCCGAGAAACTCAAGCCGCTGGTTATCGGACTCCGCATCCAGCATCTCATAGCGGTACGACGGATGCGTCAGCGCCGCTTCCAGCAACACCTTTTTCTTAAAGCGGTATTTAATTCGTTTCTCGAATCCTGGAAATAGCGAACGTTTCATCCCGCCGTTTATACGCTCTGCCCCGTATCAACCGGAAGGCTTTTTCCAATATTTGGAACAATGACCGCAGGGCGTTCAGACTAAGGCACATTACGATTCAAACGCTGTAACCCACCCCGGCCTCTGGCCACCCCTCCGCAGGAGGGGAACTTTTAAAATCCCCTCCTGCGGAGGGGTGCCGGAACGTCGGGGTGGGTTCATCTCTAAGCACGCGGATGAAACTGACGGTGAACGCCTTTGAGCCGGTCGGGATCAACGTGCGTGTAAATTTGCGTCGTGGCGATGTCGGCATGGCCGAGCATTTCCTGAATGATGCGCAGCGGCGCACCGTTGGCCAGTAGATGGCTGGCAAATGAGTGGCGTAGAGTGTGCGGATAAATCGTCTTGGTAATGCCGGCGGCGCGCGCGCATTTTTTTATCATGTCCCAAATCGTTTTGCGCGACATCGGCTGGCGGCGACTGCTCAGAAAAACCGTTTGCTCCTGCGGGCCGGGCGTAAGTTGAGGGCGAACCGATTGGATATACTGCTTCACTTTTTCGATAGCTTCTTTGCCGACCGGCACCACGCGCTCTTTGCGCCCTTTGCCGATACAGCGCAGAAAGTGTTCGTCAAAGTGGAGATCGGTTAGTTGCAGACCCGCCAGTTCTGAAACACGCAAACCGGATGCGTAGAAAATCTGCAATATGGCGAGATTGCGGATGCCGAGCGGCGTTTTAAGGTTCATCGCGGCGAACAGCCGGTCGATTTCTTTCGGCGTCAGCACGCTCGGAAGCATCTTCCAGACTTTGGGCGACTCCATCGTCTCGGCGACATTGATGCTGAGCAGCCCTTCCTGCGAGAGATAGCGGAAAAAAACCTTCAGCGAGACGAGATGGCGCGACAACGAATTGGCCGCCAGACCGCGCGCTTTTTCCTCCATTAAATGGTCGAGAATCTGTTTGCGCGTCACCGCATTGATTGAATGAACGCCCTTTTCCGCCAGCCAGTCAAGAAAGCGCCCGATGTCGTCGGCGTACGCCGCATGCGTGTTCCGGCTAAGCCCCATTTCGAGCGTGATGTAATCGAGAAACTGTTCGAGTAGAGCGCGCATAAGAAGGATGAAATGTGAAACCTGAAAATGTAACCGGGCAGATCAGCTGTTATTTTTCGTATTCTTTGACATCGCAACAAAAATTGAAATCAGCTCGTCGGATTCTTTCCAAACTGTGTCAATAAGGTCGTGAGTGCAATCACAGCCTTCTTTTAATAGCTCCATCCACAGCTGGGTTTCGTCGGCTTCCTGCGCGCAGATTTCTATTTTGGAAATAAATTCGGCCCGGCTTCGTGCCCGTGAGGCTTCCCGATAATTGGCAGCAACTGATGTCCCTGAACGAAGAAACTGCCGACCGAGAATTCGCACCTCTTCCTGAGTTTTCGGGAGCACCTTATATAACCGGATAACAGTAAGCGCATACCTCTTGGTGCGGGGTTTCAAATCCTCCGCCTCCGTCATTTCATCCCTTTCAGGTTTCATATTTCAAATTTCATAATTTCTCACCCGTCAACCGTTCGTAGGCTTCGATATATTTGGCCTGCGTCTTGACGATGATCTCCTCGGGAAGCGCGGGCGCGGGCGGCGTTTTGTCCCAGTCGAGCGTTTCGAGGTAGTCGCGCACGAACTGCTTGTCATACGACATCGGCGAGGAGCCGACTTTGTAGGTGCCGGCAGGCCAGAAGCGCGAGCTGTCGGGTGTGAGCGCCTCGTCGATCAAAATAATTTCGCCGTCGAGTTCACCGAACTCAAACTTGGTGTCGGCGATAATGATGCCTTTAGTCAGCGCGTATTCGGCGGCCCGTTTATAGAGCGCGATGCTGATCGATTTCAGTTTTTCAGCTTTGGCCGCGCCAACAATTTCTTTGGCTTTCTCAAACGAAATATTTTCATCGTGGAGCCCCTGCTCCGCTTTGGTGGACGGCGTGAAAATCGGCTCGTCGAGCTTGGAGGCCATCTGATAACCGGCGCGCAGCGGCATGCCGCCAATGGTGCCGCTCTGTTTGTATTCCTTCCAGCCGGAGCCGATCAGATAGCCGCGCACGATGCACTCGACAGGAAATACGGTTGTTTTTTTGACGAGCATGGAGCGGCCCTCGAGTTGATCAGCGTGCTGATTGAACGGCGCTGGAAATTTACTAACATCGGTGGTGATCATGTGATTTTTGACAATGTCGCCGGTGCGCTCGAACCAGAATTTTGAGATCATGTTGAGCACGCTGCCTTTTTTCGGAACGCCATTGGGCATCACGCAGTCAAAAGCGGAAATACGGTCGCTGGCCACAAACAGCAGTTTGTCGCCCGCGTCATAAATTTCACGCACCTTGCCGCTGCGCGGGGCGCCCGCTCTGGGAATCCGGATTTTTGTCAAAGCCTGGCTCATGCTCACTCCTGATGGTTAAACAACAAACGGGGAAAGTTCACGGAGACGTTTTACAACTTTTGGCAGTTCGGTCAATACCGCGTCCACATCTTCGTCCGAATTATAAGTGCTGAAGCTGAACCGGATGGAGCCGTGGACAGAAACACCCGCCACATTCATGGCGCGCAGAACGTGCGAAGGCTCCAGCGAGCCGGATGCACAGGCCGAGCCGGTCGAAGCGCAGATGCCGCGGTCATCAAGCATCAGCAGAATCGCTTCGCCCTCGATAAAATCGAAGCTGATGTTGGTCGTATTCGGCAGACGGCTCTTCGGGTCGCCATTGAGGCGCGCTCCGGGACAGCTTTCCAAAAGCCCCTTCTCCAGCCGGTCGCGCAGCGCCTTGACGCGCGTGTTTTCCTCGTTCAGCTGTTTTGCGGCCAGATGACAGGCCACGCCGAGACCGACGATGTACGGCACATTTTCGGTACCGGCTCGCCGTCCGCGTTCCTGGTGGCCGCCGAGGATCAGCGGCTTCACTTTGGTTCCGCGCCGGATGTAGATGGCACCAACGCCCTTGGGCGCATGCAACTTGTGACCGGAAAGCGAAAGCATATCGATCGGCAGGTCGCGCACCTTCATCGAAATCTTACCGACGGCCTGCACGGCGTCGGTATGAAAAATTCCGCCCGCCTCATGCACCATTTCGCCGATCAGCCCGACCGGAAAGATTACGCCGGTTTCGTTATTCGCCCACATGATCGAAGTGAGAGTCTTGCTCGTCCTGACTTCACGCCGCAGGGCGTCGAGATCAAGGCGTCCGAGCTGATCCACGTCGATCTTGGTCAGGCGGAAGCCGCGATCCTCGAGGTAGTGGCACGGGCCGGAAACGGCGGCATGTTCCACCTTGGATGTGATGACGTGCGGCGGCTTATCCATCGCCTCCGCGCCGCCGCGAATAGCTAGATTGTTGCTTTCCGAACCGCAACTGGTAAAGGTGATTTCCTGCGGATCGTCCGCGCCAACCAGCGCGGCGACCTGCTCGCGGGCGGCTTCCACATGTTTTTTAACCTGCCCGCCGAACGTGTGCATGCTGGACGGATTACCCCACAGGTCGGTCAGAAATGGCATCATTGCCTCGCGCACTTCGTCCGCGATTTTCGTGGTGGCATTGTTGTCGAGATAAACAGTTTTCATTTTATTTTTACCACGGAACACACCGAATACACGGAATACTAATTAGCTATGCGTTCTATTTGAAGTTGCGGATAGTGACCAAAATTTACAAGCAACCCAAGTTTACAACCGGTTGCTTTTAAATAGTTCTGCACCTGACACCGATGCTCGTCCGTCAGTTCCCGAACAGCTTTAATCTCCAAAATTATTTTCTCTTCAATAATAAAATCGGGGATGAATTTCTGATTCAGCGGACGACCCTTATATGAAAGCTGAAGCGGATATTGAGCAATAAAAGGAATTTCCTGAATACCCATTTCGATATCGAGGCATTCTTGGTAAACCCCCTCAACAAAACCGGCCCCCTTCTCCCTATACACCTCAAACAGAGATCCCCTGATTTTGTAGGTCAACTGTTCATAAATTAACTCGCTCATTCCGAAGTTCCTTCCGTGTATTCAGTGTATTCCGTGGTTTATGGCTGCCGTGTTATTTGATCTCTTCCACCCGGATGTCTTCAGAAACATTGTCTTTCAGTCGCGCTTCGACCACATCTTTAAGCGTGATGGCCGAAACCACACAACCGGAACAGGCGCCGCGAAAGCGGACTTTGACCGTATTGCGGTCCACATCGATCAGCTCCAGATCGCCGCCGTCCTGGCGCAACGCTGGCCGGATTTCGCGGTCGATGACATCCTCAATCAGATGAATCCGCTGTAAGTTCGTCAGTGGCTTTTTCTCCGGCGCGGCGGCAGCCGCCTGTTCGCCGTGAACACGGTCGATAATTTTCTGAAGCTCCGGCAGGCAGTTTCCGCAGCCGCCGCCAGCCTTACAGGCGTTGGTCAGCGCTTCCAAGGTTTGGACATTGTTTTCGCGGGTAACGCGTTCGATCTCTTTATCCGTCACGCCGAAACAGTGGCAGACCACTTCCCCTTCGAGTTCTTTGTTCCACGTCTTTCCGGTGCGGTAGTTATAGATCGCCGCCTCAAGCGCCTCGCGCCCCATCACCGAACAATGCACCTTCTGTTTCGGCAGGCCGCCAAGATATTCCGCGATATCCTTGTTGGTGATCTTCTCCACCTCGTCGAGCGTTTTGCCGATAATCATTTCCGTCAGCGCCGAAGAGGAGGCAATCGCACTGGCGCAACCGAACGTCTGGAATTTCGCTTCCTTGATACAGCCCTTGTCGTCCAGTTTAAACATCAGCTTCAGCGCATCGCCGCATGCCAGCGAGCCAACCTCACCGGTTCCATCGGGGTTCTCAATTTTCCCGACGTTACGCGGATGCTTAAAATGGTCGTTCACTTTGTCTGTATAGTCCCACATGAGAACTCCTCGGGAGAAATTGGAATACTGGAATATTGGAAGGCTGGAGGATTTGTATTGCCGAGTCAACAACTCGCGTTTTCAGTATTCCACCATTCCACCATTCCATCACTCCTCTTCTATAACTTGAGCATTCGTTCAATCGAGCTAACCGCGCGGCGGGCGATGGTCTTCGGTACCGTCACCCTCTCTTTCATATCCTGAAGCGACCAGAGCACTTTTTCGAGCGTGATCTTCTTCATATTCGGGCAGACCGCACGGTCCGGGTTGACCGGATAGAATTTTTTGCCCGGATTTTCATTCCGTAGGCGGTAATTGATCCCCATCTCGGTGGCAATGATAAATTCCTTGTGACTTGATGCCTGCGCAAAGCGACACATCTGCCCTGTCGAAAGCAGCTCGTCGGCCAAATCGCGCACCGGCTTATTGCACTCCGGATGGGCCAGCACCAGCGCATGAGGATGCTCGGCCTTCAGCTCCAGCACATCGGTATCACGGATGCGTTCGTGCGTCGGACAAAAACCGTTATAGAGAATCAGTTCGCGCCCCAGCCGTTCGGCGACAAACGCGCCAAGATTGCGGTCGGGAACAAAAATAATTTCCGCGTCGCCGAGCGACTGCGCCACCTTCACTGCGTTCGACGACGTACAGCAGATATCGCTCTCCGCCTTCACTTCCGCCGAACTGTTCACGTAACAGACCACCTTCGCGCCAGGGTGCGACCCTTTGAGCGTGCGCAGTTTCTCCGCTGTCACCATATCGGCCATCGGACAACCCGCTTCCGGATCGGGAATCAGAATCGTCTTTTCCGGCGAAAGAATCGCGGCGGTCTCGGCCATAAAATGGACGCCGCAAAAAACCACCACTTCATTAGGCAGCGTCGCGGCCTTACGGCTCAATTCGAGCGAATCGCCCGTGAAGTCGGCAATCGCCTGCACCTCATCGACCTGATAGTTGTGGGCGATAATCACCGCGCCGCGCTTTTTCTTCAGCACCAAAATCTGTTCTTCAATCGTCTTCATCGCAGGAGAGTTTAACCACGAATCGACACGAATGGACACAAATTTTCCAATCATTGGAGCCAGCGGCCGCTTTTGCACAGAAAAGGGTTGCACGCTGAAAGCTTTTCCTGTTTCATCTTCGTTTCATCGAACCATTGAGGGAATTGATTTATGGCAAAAACGAGCAGTATCGTTAAAAATAACAAGCGTATGAAGCTGGTAAAAAAGTACTATGCCAAGCGCATAGAGCTTAAGACCATCATCCATAATCCGAAAACGTCCTACGAAGACCGCATGGCCGCATTCGACAAACTGCGCAAACTGCCGCGCAACGCCAACCCGGTTCGCGTTCAGAGCCGCTGCCGTGTGACTGGACGTCCGCGCGCTGTCTACAAAAAATTCGGTCTCTCCCGCATCACCCTGCGCGAAATGGCTTCTAACGGGCTCATCCCCGGTATGACCAAAGCCAGCTGGTAAGAGAAACCTCTTCCTGTTCAACGCGCCTCGGATTCGTCTGGGGCGTTTTTGTGTCTGCAAGTTTCGGGCTGCGTATTGCATATTGAATACGGAACACGAGATACGCAGTACTCACTATATCCCCACAAAAAAACCGGACCCTCTAAAGGAACCGGCCTTTCATCACAGCGGAAGATTCCGCTTAAGCTTTGGTCACTAGACCGGAGCGAATCGCCTTGGCCGAAACCCAGATGCGGCGTACGGTACCGTTTTCATCCTTCACGCGGACATGCTGAAGGTTGGCTTTAAATTTACGTTTCGTGGCGCTCGTCACGTGCAGACCTATACCGCCTTTGCTCTTTCTCAAACCCTTACGGACAATCCGGCGGCCTGAAATCGTTCCCTTACCTGTCATTGCACATTTAGCCATGGTTCTTCCTCACAATCTAAAAATTTACCTCAAAGAGTGGCGTAATTTACGGACAGACCTTCCCCTTGGCAAGCGCCAAATCACACCAATTCCGCAAAGACCGCATC
>JBAWXO010000052.1:0-9003 GCA_037144035.1 Kiritimatiellales bacterium | reverse complement strand
CCTTGGAGTTCAATCGCACCTTTCATGACCATCTTGCGGAACTGAACCTGCCGCACACCTTCATCGTTCTGCCCGGTGTGGATCATAATCCGACGCAGGTTATCGATGCGCTTGGCGAAGCAAACTGGGAGTTCTACCGAACCGTGTTCGGCGGCACCCGCAACTGAAGCCGCTGGTTTTTCCAGTCCTTGGAAATTTTCCTTACGAGTTTACGCTGCCGTCAGCGCCAATGGTGTAGTTGCCGGGCATTTCGAACTCATAAATTTTTGCGCCGCGGTTTTCGATACGGTAGTCGCGGATGCGCAGATATTCGGGAGTCGCGGGGCTGTTCTGCTCTTCGGCTGAAAGCTTTACCAATTCGAATCCGTCATTTTCGACCTTCAGATTTTTGACGGTTACTTTCGCGCCGTTGCACGCTTTGATGACGAGCGCAGAGCCCGCCGCGATCTCGACGTTTTCGAGCGTGATGTCTTTGCCGTCGAGGACGAGCGTGGCGTCGCCGGAAATCGAGCCGCCTTTAATTTTTTCGCGGACTTCAGCCAGCGTCATGGCAAACGACGGATGTAGCAGAACGCGCGGGCCGGGAGTGAATGGGATGCCGAGAATGAGTTCTTCTTTTGCGGCTTCAACTTTCATTCCGGCCGCAACGAGTTTCATGCGACTGGCGAGGTAGAAATCAGATTCAGCGGTAGTGCCGGATTCCGGCGGTCCGCCCGCAGCATGTTTGGTGGCGGCGTCTTTGATGTTGTTTTTGTTGGCTGAGAAAGACCACTTGCGATCAAAGACCGTGACGCCGACCTTTTCGTCGGGGCCGAACAGTTTCGGCAGATCCTGCATCATCGTTTCGAGGCGGGTGGGGCTCTTGAAGGTAGTTTTAGTCGCGTCGGCATACTTTGGATTAACGAATTCGGCGATGATGCCGCGGGTGCGAGCAAGGATTTTTACATACGAAGCCATCCGGACGACCAGTACGTTGATGTTGCCGGGGAACATGGAGAAACCCTGCTCGTCTGGTACGTCGCCTTCCGGGCTGACGGTGGCGCGCAGCAGCGGATCGAGCTGGTTATACTCGACGTTCAGCGTCAGCTCGGTTTTTCCCTTCACCAGTTTGGTCAGTCCGCCGACGGCTTCGCCGGGAATGCGGTTAACGGCAATCGAGTTGAAGTCGAATCCTTTTTCAACGGAGACGCCAAGCGCGGCGGGCAGGGCGTTGAAGACCTGTCCGTTAGTGTCCTGAATGAAAACGAAATGCTCGACTCCCTGCTTCTGAAGTTTGGCGGCGAGGCCGGTGCTGTAGAGCAGCATGTGGATGTCGCCGTGGCCGTGCGGCTTGAGGATGAGTTTGTATTTTTCAGCCAGCGCGAGGTGTCCGTCATTGTCAGCGATAGCCGGAACCAGTTCCTGCTTAAGAATGTGAACCTGTCCCTTTTTCAGCCCGAACCAGTTGTTCGCTTCCAGCGATGCCCGGGTTTTTGCATCGGTGTCGTCGGAGACCATGATGATGAACGGCACCGGCTTCGGTTGCTTCATGCGCGCTTCCATCGCCTTAAGGCAGGTGGCGTAGTGGGCGAGATAAGGCGTAGTTTCGGTCACTTCGACCGGAATATCCAGTTTGATGCCGGAATAACCGAGCCGTTCGCCAAGTCCGCCAGCGACGAGTACAACGGCGGTTTTGCCGAAATGTGCTTTGCCCAGCGCTTCGTAATGATCGTAGGCGGCATTGAAATGCGTCAGATCGACTTTGTCCGGCTGATGCGGCACAAAGCCTTCGAACGGATTAGCCCCGATCTTGGCTTCAGCCAGAAGTTTCCGGGCATTGGAAATATAGCCGGTCAGTCCGCCGGGGTAGGAACCGTTGATCCTCGTCAGGCTAGTCAGGAAAGCGGCCTTGGCTCCGTCGTTGGTACCGCGAACGTCCCCGTCGGCAAAAAGATGCTACTGGCCGTTTGCCAGTAATTCGTCGATCATCTCCTGATGGTTTTTGTCTTGGATCAAATCAGGAATATTCATGGAAGTTTTCTCCTCAAAATTGAAATGACAGACTATGTAGAAAGGAGAACTAAAATCAATGCGCGAGGGGATAAAATGTCGTTTTGGAATATCTTGCTCTTGCGCTTTTAGGCAATCCTCCCGATACTCCCGCATTCCTCGCTTTTTTAGCCCGGGTGGCGAAATGGTATACGCAAGGGACTTAAAATCCCTTGGCCGCAAGGCCGTGCGGGTTCGAGTCCCGCCCCGGGCACCATTAAAAAATCCAGTATTTCCCAATAAAAGCAGGGGTTTATCATAAGACGCGTCTTTCCCTTGTGTCGTTTCGTTTCTGCTCGTTTCCGCTTCGGTTAGTACCACGAAATACCACAAACTCAAAATTTGCCCGGCTAGGGATGTTTGATCCCTTGCAGCAGATCGGGTAAAAAATCGCTATGCGCCGCAAGTCAGGAGTCGCTATTGTTCGGTCATGATCGAAGAAAAGATCGTTTTCATGGTTCAAGGATCCGCCCCGAACCGTATCGGGTTCGGACATCGAGCTGGTTTTTTTGGGATGGATTTCGAAAGACAACCAGTGAAAAACAACCCATCCAGCTACTGGGGCACGGGAGTTGAGGGCGAATGCCAGCCCGGCCCTGCTATTCCAAGGAATCGAGGGGGGGGGTAAGGTGTTTTAGCAGTGCTTCGACCGCCACCCGTCGTGCTTTTTGCCCGTCGTTTACAGAAGGACATCACGAAGAGATATGCGGGTCGAGTCGATATTTTTGCCGGTATTGCTTCGGTGTGGTTTTCATGTATTTGCGGAAGAAGGAGTGGAAACGCTGGTAGCTGTTAAACCCGCTGTCAAAGGCGATTTGGGTGATGCTGATGGTTGATCGCTGTAATAAAACGCAGGCTCGTTGTATTTTCTGCTGACAGATTTCTTCGTAGATGCTGTGTCCGCAGATTTTTTTGAAATTGATCTCTAGCGTGCGGCGTCCGACCTTGCAGTGATTAGTTACATCGGACACTGTTAGCGCGACCCCTTTGTTTTGCCGGATAAAGTTCATTGCATCGCGGACAGCAGAGTTGTTTGCATTTTCATAGGATACGGAGTTCCTTGCGACAATCGGCAACGGCGGGAGTTTTTCTGCTTCGTGTACCGTTTCATTTTTCCGGACGGTCATTAGTTCGTGCAGACCCGCTGCCGCCTGCATTCCGATTTGGAGGCAGTTCAGCGGAATGCTGGAGAGGGGCGGATTGCAGAATTCACACACAATCACATTGTTATCGGTTCCAATGACTGAGACCTCATTCGGAATGTGAATTTTTGACATGTTGCAGGCTTCGATGACCCGGACGCCGACACGATCATCGGTGGCCATGATGGCGAGAGGGGCCAGTGGGCGTTGTTTGAGCCACTGAATCAGATCTTTGTGCGGTTCGTTTTTGCTCCAGTACTCCTGAGTGCGTTCAAAAACCAGCGGCCCCGGATGGGTTGGCGGCAGAGCGGAAGCAAAACCGTTCTTGCGCTTAATCGACCAGCGGCGTAGCTTGACGCCGACAAAAGCGAATTCCGTGAATCCCTCTTTTAAGAAATGCTGGGCGACGTTGATGCCGGTGAGGAAGTCGTCGTTGGTATAATAAATAATACGATCATGGGTTACTGGGACTGAGCCGCAGACGTCGACGATGGGCAGACCGAGAGAGGCCAGCTTGTCGGCTTCTTTTTTACTGGTGATGTGGGCAATGATCCCGTCACCTTTCCAGTTGCGGAGGTCCGTCAGGTTGTGGAGAACGCGGTTTTGTCCGTACAGCGACCATTGGTCGTGCTGTTTGGCGAACTGAATAATGCCGCGAACGATGTCGTATTTGTACGTTGTGTCCAGCGTCATCAGCACGCCGACTTTCAGCTTTCTTTTCATGCCGCAGAGTCTGTCGGGCGCAGAGAGTGGCGTCAATCCAAATTCGCATATCATGCTGTTTTGTTCGTGATGTATATATATCCGCCGAAAAGTTTTTTTTGCAGTATGATTTAGTTAATTGCGGGGAGGCACGATTTTTGAATATGAGCGTTAAGACAGAGAATGTTTTAGGAGTTAATCCGTCGGAATTGCCGATGGGATGGATGCGTCTGGAGGAAACATCAGACGGTACGTTTTGCGAAGGCCGGAACGGTGTAAAGGCTGTACTTGCGCCGACGGATCGCAAAGTGGAATTCGTCTGTTTTGAAGATCGGGTGCTGGCGCATGTGAAATCATCGATGGGATATCCGGCATATTATCCGGTGCATCCGGTTGCCCCGAAGGGACCGCTGAAAGTGGTTTTGATGGATCTCGACGGCACCACGGTGCATAGCGAACATTTCTGGATCTGGATTATTGAAAAAACCGTCGCCAGCTTGCTGGGCAATTCGGCGTTCAAGCTGGAAGCCTTCGACGAACCGCATGTTTCCGGTCGTTCGGTTTCCGAACATCTTCAGTACTGCATCCGAAAATACTGCCCGGATAAGTCGGTTGAAGAGGCGTGCACCTGGTATTTCAAGCATACGAATTGTGAGATGAACGAAATCCTTGAAGGGCGCGGCAAAAAAGGGGCCTTTACTCCCTCGCCCGGCATCAAGGATTTCCTCTATGAGTTGAAAGACCTTGGCGTAAAAATCGGGCTGGTCACCTCTGGGCTCTATGAGAAGGCTTGGCCGGAGATCCTGGATGCTTTCCAAACATTGGAAATGGGCGACCCAAAAACATTCTACGACGCCATCATCACCGCCGGTCATGCAATTCGCAAAGGCGAGCCGGGAACGCTCGGCGAACTGTCCCCCAAGCCGCACCCGTGGCTTTACGCTGAAACCGCCCGCGTCGGTCTCGGCATTCCGTTTGAAGCACGGAATCAGGTGATCGGAATTGAAGACAGCAGTGCAGGGGTAGTTTCTATTCGGTTAGCCGGATTCGCGGCCTTCGGATTAGGCGGGGGAAATATTGAAGACAGCGGGGTTCGTCCGCTTTGCCACACGTATTGCAATAATTTTGAGGAAATATTGAAGGCGATCAAATCGCTGTAATTCAGGGATTTATATGAACAAAAAGAAAAAAGCCTATATTTTACCGCACACGCACTGGGATCGCGAGTGGCGCTATCCCATCTGGCAGAGCCGGATGCTGCTGGTGCGGTTTATGGACGAACTGCTGGATATTCTCGAGAACGACTCCGACTACACCTGTTTTCTGCTGGATGGTCAGGTGATCCCGATTTTGGACTATTTGGAGATTTATCCCGAAACTCGCGAGCGTGTGAAAGCGCAGGTCGCGGCCGGACGCCTGCTTGTCGGGCCGTGGTACACGCTCCCGGACCTTTATCCGCTCGACGGGGAGTGTCTGATTCGCAACTTACAGAAGGGGATGCGTGTTTCAGAGGAACTCGGCGGCTTTCCCAAGGTGGCATATCACTCGTTCGGCTGGGGGCAGACCGCCCAGTTTCCCCAGATATACAAACAGCTCGGGTTTGATCTGCTCATCGCCGCTAAAAAAGTCTCTTCGACTCGTGCGCCGAAAAGTGAGTTCATCTGGCAGGCGCCGGACGGCTCAGAAATTCTGACAACCCGCCTCGGCAAAGAGTTTCGGGCTAACGGCTTTTTCTACGTGCACATTCCGGTTGTCCACGGGGTAGACATTGAAAGCGAAGATTACCGGTTGGACTGGGGTAAAGCCGGCCGGTTGATTCATTGGGCTGACGATCAGCGCGGCGGGCAGGACTATTTCCGGCAGGATCGCGCAACCGGCTACCATCAGGACAAGCTCAAGGTCGCCATGGAAGAGGCGTGGGATAATATGAGCGACAGCGCCTGTTCCGATACCCGCATGCTGATGTACGGATCGGATTTCACGACGCCCAATCATCACCTGACCCGCGTGATTCGAGATGCCAACGAACTGTTTGCCGACATTGATTTTGAAATGGTCCGCCCGGAAGTCTATGCCGAGGCACTTCATCGGGAACTGGATAAGACGGGCCTGCCGGTCGTGACGGGCGAGTTGCGCGACGGCCCGGCCAACGGCTGTTCGGCCAATGCGCTGGCGGTGCGCATGCCGATTAAAATTTTGAACAAGGAAGCGGAAAACCTGCTGATCCGTAAGGCGGAACCGCTGGCGGCAATGCTCTATCTGATGGGCGATGACTATCCGACCGGTTTCCTGGCGAAAGCCTGGGACTATATGCTTAAAGCTCACCAGTACGATTCGATCAACGGAGTTCCGCAGGATAAATCAGCAGACGATACGCTCTATCGATTAAATCAGGCCAAAGAAATTGCGGAGGTCGTCTGTTTGGAAAGCGCGAGCCGACTGGCCTCTAAAGTTGATACGTCGGCTTTCGGCAAAGAGGATCAACTGATCATGCTCATCAACCCGCAACAGCGACCGTTCCGAGGTGTGGTTAAGCTGTCGGTTGATACGCCGCAGGAGCAAAACGTTGAATCGTTTGTGCTGCAGGATGCTGACGGTGGCACACTGGACGTCCAGCCCCTTTCGCGTAATGAGCGTAAAACCCCAGTCAATGATTTTGATGCCCGCCCCTGGCCTTTCTATTCGGATCGGCACACCGTTTTTGCCGACACGGGTGAGATTCTTGCTGGTGGGTACAAAGTGGTGAAAGTTGTCCCAACGGCCACCTTCAGCCGCTCACAGGAATGGTGGCCGAAGCAGTCCGTGTGCAGAGGCGATGCACTCTCCA
This sequence comes from Kiritimatiellales bacterium, assembly GCA_037144035.1. Classification (GTDB taxonomy): domain Bacteria; phylum Verrucomicrobiota; class Kiritimatiellia; order Kiritimatiellales; family Tichowtungiaceae; genus Tichowtungia. The sequence continues at coordinate 2,304 of JBAWXO010000052.1, read as the reverse complement.
ATGAGCCGCGCACGCTTGAAAACGAATTTCTCAAGGTTGTTGCGGAGCCCAGCGGAACGCTGACTGTGACGGACAAAACGTCCGGCCGGGTCATCCCGGGCATTCTGGAGTTTGAAGACACCGGCGACACCGGCGACTACTGGGCGCATTATAAACCGGCGGAAAACCGGCAGATCTACAGTGCGGGCAGTTCGGCGGAAATCTGGCTGGAGGAGAACGGTTCGCTCTCTGCCACGCTGGCCATTCGGCTGGATCTCTGCATCCCGCAGGGTGCGGAATTCCCGCACCAGAAGCTGCAAGGGTGCGGACGGCGGTCGGATGCAGAAGCGAACCTGACGATTATCTCGCGCATCACGCTGACGCGCGGAGCGCAGTCGCTGCGCATTAAAACCCGGGTCGATAACCGCTCGGAAAACCACCGGTTGCGCGTTTTGATTCCGACGGATGTACAATCCGGTTTCGCCGACTCGGCCGGGCACTTCAATGTGGATCGTCGTTCGGCGCGTCCGGTGCATATGTGAATGCTTCAGTTTGTTCGCCGAGCCGAGCCGCATTTTTAACCGGGCGCTTTCCTTCTCGAGACGGAATTCATGGCTTTCTGGAGAGCTCTCACAACCAAAATGCCCAGCGGGGAATGGTTGATTGGCTTGATCCGAAAATACCTACGGTCAGCCGATTGTTACATGACGCGGGTTACGCGACGGCTCATTTTGGAAAGTGGCATCTTGGAAATGTTCCAGGCGCTCCAATTCCGAATGAATACGGCTTTGATGAGACAAAAACAACTACTTCGTCCGGCCCAGGCTGGGGTCCAGAGGGCGTTACGTTTCGGGCAAAATCCTCCGCCGCCATTGTGGATGAGTCAATTCGTTTCATTACGGAACACAAAGGGGGGCCGTTTTATGTAAATGCATGGATGCTGGTGCCACATGCCCCGCTCAACCCGACCGACGAGCAAATGGCACCCTATGCAGCATTCCAGCCGGAAAAAAATATTCAGCATAAAAGTGCCGCGCAGATTTATTTTGGATCCGTCACAGACATGGATCAGCAGATCGGACGACTCTTCAAAGCGCTGGATGATTTGGGTTTATCAGAGAACACCTTGGTTCTGTTTTCCAGTGACAATGGCCCTGAAGATATTCATATTAAAGGAGCTGGGCATAGCGGGGTCGGTACAACCGGGCCTTTCCGCGGACGAAAGCGCAGCCTTTACGACGGAGGCGTGCGCATGCCGGGAATCATTCGTTGGCCGGGGAAAGTGCCTGCCGGAAAAATTAATGATACATCCGTTGTTTCCGGTATAGATTGGCTGCCGAGCATTTGCAAGCTTGTCGGGATTCCACTGCCGAAGAATGACAAGATTGATGGTGAAGACATGAGTGATGTTTTCCTGGGGGCCTCACGCAATCGCACGACTCCTTTGATGTGGGAGCGACGTTTCCGTTCTATGGGCGAAGCCGTCCAGCAGAGTCCAATGCTTGCTATTCGCGAAGGCGATTGGAAACTGATGATGAATCCAGATAGAAGCCGTATCGAACTTTATGACCTCGGAGTTCAGGCTGAGTGTAAAGATCTGATGGAGTTTGATAATCAGGCGGAAAAACATCCAGATATTGTAAACCGCCTAAGTCAAAGACTGATTGCCTGGCGGAGAGAGCTGCCTCTCGGTCCTGTTGAGCCCGGTGCGGGCGAAATCCTGTTCCCCTGGCCGGGGGCGCGCCAGTATACCGGAACGAATATTTTCTATATTTCGTATCCCGGGGTGAAGAATCAAAATATAACGGCGTATGATGACCTGATTAAGAGGCAACGCAGTGCGGAAGGTAAATATTGAAATCAGCAATTCTCAATAAAAACTTCAGATGGATCGGACTGGTTATTTTGGCCGCCGGCGATCAAGACCGTGGCCGAGGACAACCCGCCGCGATTGCGCCGGGCGGACAGTTTCTTTGGACTTCATTTTGATCTTCATGCCCGTCCATCAGATAAGGAACTCGGCAAAACAGTTACGGAAGAAATGGCTCAGAAGATTGTTGATGCCACACCCCCCGATTATCTGCAATGTGACTGTAAATGACATGAAGGTTGCAGCAGTTACCCGACCAGGGCGGGAAATCAGGCGGGTGGTTTTGTGGAAGATCTTGCGGGCCAAACTGGCGGGGCGCTTTTGATATTATGGCGTAAGCGGAAACTTCAGGTGTATGGCGCAGTACCGGTGGGAAGCGATCCGGCTATAGCACTTTCTATTTAACCCGAAAACCTGAGTTGAAAAAGGTCGCTCTGTTCCTAAGTGCTGGAGTT
>JBAWXO010000051.1:0-9005 GCA_037144035.1 Kiritimatiellales bacterium | reverse complement strand
TCTCGGGGTGCTTCCGATGGTTCTGGCCACCGGCGCTGGTTCCGCCGCGCGCCGGTCGATCGGTACGACCGTTTTTTGGGGAATGACGGCCGCGACGGTCTTCGGCATCGTTCTGATTCCCGCGCTTTATGCGCTTTTCCAAACCCTGCGCGAAAAAAGTCATACGCTCCGTTCAGCTAAAAACAAACTGCATCTGCTGGTCATCCTGCTCGTCCCGTTTCTTTTCGGCGGCTGCCTTTCTGTCGGGCCGGACTATAAAACGCCGGAACTGCCGCAACTCAGCGGAGCGCCGATGGAAATGCCCGCCGCCTGGTGGACCACGCTGAACGATCCGGAGCTGACTGCGCTCATCGACGAAACGTTGCAGAATAACAACGACCTGAAATCGGCTGTTGCCGCTGTCCGCGCCGCCCGCGCTCAGCTTGGCATCGCGCGTGCCGCCTACGGTCCGCAGCTGGATGCAAACGGCAGATACACCCGGAGTAAAACTAGTGATGAGATTTCTAAAAATGGTGAAAGCAGTCTGTACCGCGGAGGATTCGACGCCTCGTGGGAAATCGATTTGTTCGGCGGAACCCGCCGTTCCGTCGAAGCCTCGCTGGCCGGGCTCAAAGCGCAGGAAGCCGGTCTGGCCGATGTGCAGGTTTCACTGGCCGCCGAAACCGCGCAAAGTTATGTCCAGCTTCGTGCCGGACAGCAATTGCTGCGGTCCGCCCGTTCCAATCTTGAAATTCAGCAGGAAACTTATGACATGCTCAAGTCGCGTTTCGAGAGCGGATTGATTGACGGACTGGCGATGCAGCAGGCGCGCTATAATCTCGAAAGCACCCGCGCCGCCATTCCGTCGCTGGAAACCGGCGTGGAACACAGCCTTAATGCGCTGGCTGTTCTTACGGGTGTATTGCCAGGATCGCTGCACGAGCGGATCGGCGCCGAAAAAGAAATCCCTGTCGCTTCCGTTCAAACGGTCACCGGCATTCCCGCCGACCTGTTGCGTCGCCGTCCCGACGTGCGCAAAGCGGAACGCCAGCTCGCCGCGCAGACCGCGCGTATCGGTGTCGCCAAATCCGATCTCTACCCGAAACTCACACTCAACGGTTCTATCGGCATCGAATCGCTCAGCGCCTCTTCGTTCGGTGATGCGGGAAACGACTTCTACAGCGTCGGACCGGGCGTCCGCTGGGCGATTTTTCGTATGGGTTCCATTCGCAACAACATTAAGGTGCAGGAGGCGGTGCAGGAACAGGCGTTGGCCGCCTATGAAAAAACCGTTCTTGCCGCTGTGCAGGAAACGCGCGACGCGCTCACCGGTTTCCAAAACGAACAGCAGCGCATGCAGTCGCTGGAAGCCGCTGTTGATGCGGCGCGGATGGCGGCGACGCTGGCGGGCGACCAGTATAAAAACGGGCTGATCAATTTTTCAACGATGCTCGATTCCCAGCGTTCGCAACTGGTGTTTGAAGCGCAGCTTGTACAGAGTCAGAGCGCGATTACGCAGAATCTGATCCAGCTCTACAAAGCACTCGGTGGCGGGTGGGCAACGCTCTCTTTAGATCCCGGTCTGGGTTTTTGAGGTTTCTTGCACGGGTTTTAATTGCGGTTTATCCGCCGTTCGTTAGAATCCGCACTCAACCGGAACGGAATTTCCGGTCTTTTTAAACCACACAGGAGTCTGCCGCGTGATGAATAAAGTTGGTTTTGATAATGAACGCTATCTGGCTGAACAGAGCTCCTATATCATTCAGCGCGCGGAGCAGTTTCAGAACAAACTCTATCTCGAATTCGGCGGAAAGCTGGTTTTTGACTATCACGCCGCCCGCATTCTTCCCGGCTTTGACCCGAATGTGAAAATCCGCCTGCTTCAGCGGCTGCGTGACCGCGCCGAAATTATCCTGTGTATCTGCGCGGGAGACATCGAGCGGAAAAAAATGCGGGCGGATTTCGGAATTACTTACGACACCGATATGCTCCGCCTGATTGACGACCTGCGCGAGCGAGGCCTTTCCGTCGCTGGCGTGGTGATTACCCGCTTCAATGAGCAATTCGCGGCGATCCAGTTTAAAAACCGGATCGAGCATCGCGGGGTGCGCACCTACATTCACCGGGCGACCAAGGGTTATCCCACGGATGTGGATACGATTGTCAGCGAGGAGGGGTACGGCGCGAATCCTTACATTGAAACCACCAGGCCGATTGTGGTTGTGTCCGCCCCCGGGCCGGGCAGCGGCAAGATGGGAACCTGCCTCAGCCAGCTCTATCACGACCACAAGCGCGGTCTCACGTCGGGCTATTCCAAGTTTGAGACATTCCCGATCTGGAACCTTCCGCTCAAACATCCCGTCAATATGGCCTACGAGGCGGCCACAGCGGATCTCGGCGATTTTAATATGGTCGACTCCTTCCATCTCGCGGCGCATGGACAGATGTCCGTCAACTACAACCGCGACGTCGAAATTTTTCCGGTGCTTAAGCGGATTCTTGAACGCATCACCGGCTCGGAATCCCTTTACCAGTCACCCACCGACATGGGGGTCAACCGCGCGGGCTTCGCAATCGTCAACGACGAGGCCGTGCAGGAAGCCTCCATTCAAGAGATCATCCGGCGCTATTTCCGTTACCGCTGCGAATACGCTCTCGGAAGCGCGGATCATAAAACCGTGGAGCGCGCCGAACTGCTGCTCAAAGGAGTCGGCGCGAAACCTGAAGCGCGCGCCGTTGTCGCTCCCGCGCGCGAAGCCGCGGAGCGGGCACAGCGGAACGAAAAAGGGCGTGACGGCATCTTCTGCGGAGCCGCGTTGCAGCTTTCCGATGAACGCATTGTGACCGGATGCAACTCGCCCCTGCTGCATGCCGCCGCCTCCATGCTGCTCAATGCGGTTAAAACACTGGCTGAACTGCCCGATAAAATGCATCTGCTCAGCCCCGGCGTCATCGAATCCATTCGCCACCTCAAGCAGGATATTCTTGAAGGCAAGTCGCCGAGCCTCGACCTTGAAGAAACGCTCATTGCGCTCAGCGTCAGCGCCGCCGCGAATCCGGCCGCGCAGATGGCGATGGAAAAACTGCCGGAACTGCGCGGGTGCGAAGTGCACCTTTCGCATATTCCTTCGCCGGGAGACGAGGCGGGTTTGCGCCGTCTCGGAGTCAACGTCACCAGCGACGCCAACTTCGCGGGCCACAATTTGTTTTTAACTTAATCATCAAGGGAGTGCTTCCATGGCAAAGCTGAGTGATATCAATACCGTTCTGATCATCGGTTCCGGTCCTATCATTATCGGGCAGGCCTGTGAGTTTGATTATTCCGGAACACAGGCGTGCAAAGCGCTACGCGAACTGGGCTACAAAATCGTTCTGGTCAACTCCAATCCCGCCACCATCATGACCGACCCCGGCATGGCGGATGTCACCTATATCGAGGCGCTCAACGTGGAAACGCTCGAAAAGATCATCGCCAAAGAACGGCCCGACGCGCTGCTTCCCAATCTGGGCGGACAATCGGCTCTGAACCTTTCCTCCGATCTGGCCAAACAGGGCATCCTCGAAAAATACGGGGTTCAGATCATCGGCGTCAAACTGGACGCCATTGAGCGCGGCGAGGATCGCGTTGAATTTAAAAAGCAGATGGATCTCCTTGGCATTGAAATGCCGAAGAGCACTGCGGTTTACACGGTGGAGGACGCAGAAAAAATCGCGGACGGACTGGGCTATCCGGTGGTGATCCGCCCCGCCTACACCATGGGCGGAACCGGCGGCGGGATTGTTTACAATCTCGAGGAACTGCGGATTATCGCGGCGCGCGGGATCGCCGCCAGCCGTGTCGGCCAGATTCTGGTTGAAGAAAGTGTGATTGGCTGGGAGGAGCTCGAACTCGAAGTGGTGCGCGATGCCGACAACAAGCTGATCACCATCTGCTTCATTGAAAACATCGACCCGATGGGCGTGCATACCGGCGACTCTTTTTGTTCCGCGCCGATGCTGACCATTTCTAAGGAGCTTCAGAACCGATTGCAGAAAGCATCGTATGACATCGTCGAATCCATCGGCGTGATCGGCGGAACCAATGTGCAGTTTGCGCACGATCCGGTCAGCGATCGCATTGTCGTCATCGAAATCAATCCGCGCACCTCGCGCTCCTCCGCGCTGGCCTCGAAGGCAACCGGTTTCCCGATTGCGCTGGTTTCCGCCCGGCTGGCCGGCGGCATGACCATGAAGGAGATTCCCTACTGGCGCGACGGTTCGCTCGATAAATACACACCGTCCGGCGACTACGTAGTCATCAAATTCGCCCGCTGGGCCTTTGAAAAATTCAGAGGCGTTGAGGATAAACTCGGCACGCAGATGCGCGCGGTCGGCGAAGTGATGAGCATCGGCAAAAATTATAAAGAGGCGGTTCAGAAAGCGATCCGGGGATTGGAAAATGGACGTTACGGACTGGGCTTTGCCAAAAACTTCAACAGCCTGCCGCTTGAAGAACTGATGGCGCGGCTGGCGGTGCCGACCAGCGAGCGTCAGTTTGTTCTCTATGAAGCACTGCGCAAGGGCGCCACGATTGAAGAGCTTCATCGTAAAACCAGCATCAAAGCCTGGTTTCTGGAGCAGATGAAGGAACTCGTAGAGCGCGAAGAAGAGGTCTTGAAGTACAAAGGATCGAAGCTACCCGACGCGCTGCTCGCACTCGCCAAAAAAGACGGCTTTGCCGATGCTTACCTGGCGAAGATCCTCGGAGTTCCGGAGAAAGCCATCCGCGATCAGCGGACGAAGGCTGGCGTTGTGGAAGGCTGGCACGCTGTGCCGGTCAGCGGCGTCGAGAATGCCGCCTATTATTACTCCAGTTACAACGCGCCGGATACAGTCGCGGTTTCCTCCAATCCGGACAAGGTGATGATTCTTGGCGGCGGCCCCAACCGGATCGGGCAAGGGATTGAGTTCGACTACTGCTGTGTGCGCGCCGCCTTTGCGCTGCGCGACATGAACCATGAAACCGTCATGGTCAACTGCAACCCCGAAACCGTTTCGACCGACTACGATACCTCCGACAAACTCTACTTTGAGCCGCTTACGGTGGAAGACGTGCTTCAGATCTATCAGAAAGAAAAACCCAAAGGCGTCATTTGCCAATTCGGCGGACAGACCCCGCTCAATATCGCCCGTCAGCTCGAAGAGGCCGGCGTGAAAATTCTGGGCACTTCGCCCGCTGTCATTGATCTGGCCGAAGACCGTGACCAGTTCAATCGGGTCATGCAGCGGCTGGGGATTCCCATGGCCGAAAGCGGCATGGCGGTGGATGTGAGCGGTGCGATCGAAATTGCCGCGCGCATTGGCTATCCGCTGATGGTGCGTCCGTCTTATGTCCTCGGCGGACGTGGGATGGAAATCGTCTACGATGAAGCCATGCTTCGCGACTATATGGCCGCTGCCGTTGATGTCACCCCGGACCGTCCAATCCTGATTGACCGGTATCTCGAGAACGCCATCGAGGCTGAAGCCGACGCCATCGCTGATGGCGAAGATGCTTTTGTGCCTGCCGTTATGGAGCACATCGAGCAGGCTGGTATTCATTCCGGCGACTCCGCCTGTGTGATTCCGCCGGTCGGCATTCCTGAAAAACACATCAAAACCATTTACGAATACACCCGTACCATTGCCAGAGAAATGGGCGTCGTCGGGCTGATGAATATTCAGTATGCCATCTGCAACGATGTCGTTTATGTGCTCGAAGCCAACCCGCGCGCTTCGCGCACGGTGCCGCTGGTATCGAAGGTCTGCGGAATTTCCATGGCGCGCATCGCCACCGAAATCATGCTTGGGAAAAAACTGAGCGACTTCAACCTGAAGCGGCAGGACATTCCGCACTTCGGGGTCAAAGAAGCGGTCTTTCCGTTCAACATGTTTCCCGAAGTGGATCCGGTGTTAGGTCCCGAAATGCGTTCGACTGGGGAAGTGCTTGGAATGGATTCCTCCTTCGGGCTGGCATTCTACAAAGCGGAAGATGCCGCTGGAAGCAGACTGCCGACGAAAGGCGCCGTTCTGCTGACGGTCGCGGAACGCGACCGCTCGAAAGAAGTGGCCGATACGGCCCGCCGCTTGCAGAAAGAAGGATTCAAGTTGCTGGCCACCGGTGGTACTGCCGCGTTTCTTAAAGGAAAAGGAATTGCGGCGGCGACTATTTCCAAAATGCACGAAGGACGTCCGAACATTGTGGACGCAATCAAGAACGGAGAGATTCAGCTGATTATCAACACACCGTCGGGTAAACTCAGCGCAAACGACGATTCCTATATCCGGAAATCAGCCATCAAACACAAAGTTCCGTACATCACCACCGTCGCGGCGGCCGTTGCGGCCGCCGAAGGCATTGCCGCCCGGCGGATGGGCGAAACACCGATACGCTCATTGCAGGAATGGCATGCTGCAATGTACGCCGCTCAAAAACGCGCAAGGTAGAGCTCCGGAGACGGTTTCGGTTTCAACATCTCCCGGGACAGCGGAATCTGGAATCGCTATTACCGCGTCTCCATGCCGCAATAGAAATTCCCTCTCGCAAAGTCGCCAAGACGCTAAGCTTCCGATGCTTGAAAATTCTCCGCGTGCTTTGCGGGCTCCGCGAGGAAAGATATCACCCTGTCCGGTGGAGGGTGTTGCTCTGTCAAAACCTTTTCCGGCGGCGACGGAGCGCCGCCCTCCATTACGAAAGAACTTATAGAATTCCAGAGATTGGGAATTTTATCTGGAGAGACGGCTTCCGCGCCGTCCTCGGTTGCGGTGGAGCCCGACCCTCCAAAGAGCAAAACATTGAAATCAATTCGTGTTCATTCGCGTCTATTTCCGGTTGAAGTTTCCGAAGTTTGGAACCGTTACGCGTGATAATCCTGAATCGGGCGGACATCCCAATCTTTGCCGTCAATCGCTTTGATGGCGCCGAGCGTGGCGCGGGCGCCGGACTCGGTGGTGACGATCGGAATGTTCCGCAAGATGCACTCGGAGCGGATTTTGATTTCGTCCATGCGTGAGACCGGTCCGCTCGGTGTGTTGATGACCATCGCGATTTTGCCGTCCTGCATGAAGTCGATGATGTTCGGGTGCTGTCCACTGGCGAGTTTACAGGTCTCAATGACTTTCAGTCCGATATCGCTCAACGCCTTGCCGGTTCCTTCGGTGGCGGTCAGCGTGAAGCCGAGCTCAACGAGCGCCTTGCCGATTTCGACCATCCAGCCTTTGTCGCGGTCAGTGGCGCTGAGAAATACGCACCCTTCGGACGGAAGCATTTGTCCGGCGGCGATCTGCGATTTCCAGTAGGCCATTTCAAACGTTTTATCAATGCCCATCACCTCGCCGGTGGATTTCATTTCCGGGCCGAGGATCGGGTCGACGCCTGCAAAGCGGTTGAACGGGAAGACCGCCTCTTTGACGGCGTACCAGTCCAGCTTGGCATGCGTTCCAGAGAGTCCGAGTTGCTTGAGCGTTTTACCGACGGTAATTTCGGTGGCGATTTTCGCCAGCGGCACGCCGGTGGCTTTTGAAACATACGGCACGGTGCGCGAGGCGCGCGGGTTGACCTCGATGACGTAGATGTCGCTGCCTTTGACAGCCATCTGCGCGTTCATCAGTCCTTTAACATTCAGTTCGAGAGCCATGCGGGTACAGGCCGCTTCGATTTCTTTGACAATTTTCGGGTCGAGCGAGTAGGGCGGGATCGAACAGGCGCTGTCGCCGGAGTGAATGCCGGCGGCTTCGACGTGCTGCATGACGCCGCCGATGTAAACGTCCTTGCCGTCGCAAACCAGGTCCACGTCGATCTCGATCGCGTTTTCAAGGAAGCGGTCGATCAGCACCGGATGGCCCGGGCTGGCGTTGAACGCGGCGTGGGTGAAGGGAACGAATTCGGTTTCGTCGTAGGCGACCATCATGGCGCGTCCGCCGAGTACAAACGACGGACGGATCATAACGGGGAAGCCGATGCGGTGTGCGATTTTTAGTGCGTCGTCCATGGTTTTGGCCGTGCCGCTCTCGGGCTGTTTGAGTCCGAGCTTGATGATCATCTGGCGGAAGAGTTCGCGGTCTTCGGCCATAGCGATGCTCTTTGGCGAAGTTCCAAGGATCGGAACGCCGGCGGCGAGCAGACGGTCGGCGAGGTTGAGCGGAGTTTGTCCGCCCATCTGAACGATCATGCCGATCGGCTTTTCCTGTTCGTAGATATTCATCACATCTTCGAAGGTCAGTGGCTCGAAATAAAGTTTATCGGAAGTATCGTAGTCGGTCGAAACGGTTTCCGGGTTGGAGTTGACCATGATGGCTTCATAGCCCATTTCGCGTAGCGCCATGACGGTATGCACGCAGGAATAGTCGAACTCAATCCCTTGGCCGATACGGTTCGGGCCGGAGCCGAGAACGATAATGCTCTTCTTGCCGGTCTTGCGGATTTCGTTGAGGTCGCCGTAGCTGGAGTAGAAATAAGGCGTAGCGGCTTCGAACTCGCCGGCGCAGGTGTCGACCAGACGGTAAACCGGAATGACGCCGGCTTTCTTGCGCTCTTCGCGGAAAGCCAGCGGATCCTGACCGCGCAGTACGGCGATCTGGGCGTCGGAGAAACCGTTGAGTTTGACTCGGCGGAGCAGGTCGACGTCGAGCGGCCGGTCTTTGGGCGCATCAAGAATTTCGCGCTCCATTTCGACGATTTGCAGAATGTTGTCGATGAACCACGGATCAATCTTGGTGATCTCTGCAATCTTCTGAACCGTGTAGCCCTGTTTGAGAGCGACTTTGATGGCGATACAACGCTCGGTTTTTGTGCGGGTCAGCCATTCGTCCAAACGGGCCAGCGGTACTTTGGCTTCGGCTTTCAGGTCGAGGCCGTCCACGCCGATTTCCAATGACCGGAACGCTTTCTGGAGCGCTTCTTTAAAGTTGCGTCCGATCGCCATGGTTTCGCCGACGGACTTCATGCTGACGCCGAGGTGCGCGTCCGCCGACGGGAATTTTTCGAAGGCAAAGCGCGGCATTTTTAC
>JBAWXO010000050.1:0-9028 GCA_037144035.1 Kiritimatiellales bacterium | reverse complement strand
CGCGAAAAAACAGGGAGCTGAATGTCTGCCTCTTTCAGTTGAACCCCGGGCAGGAACCTTATTTTATGGCGGGGTCGAGCCGCCAGTGCGGTCTGCCGTGCTGGGATGATCAGGATCCCGGCTTGCGCAGCACGGTTCCGGTTTTCCGGTTTGGCAAAACCTATGCATTCCGGGCGGGTCCCAGTCCGGACTGGCTGGCGAAACATCCGTTGCGCAATGGCTGGCCCGCTTGCGGGATCGGCTTGCTACTGAGTCTTTTGGTCAGTGCTCTAACCGCGATGCTTGTCAACCGCCAGCTCGTTCTTGAAAGAATGGTCGAGCACCGTACCGACGAACTGAAACGGGCGGAGAAAACTCTGGCGCACCTCAACAGGCAGTATGAGATGATTCTGTCCTCGATGGCAGAAGGAATTCTCGGGCTGGATTTGCGGGGCAACCACATATTCGTTAACCCGGCCGCAGCAAAAATGCTCGGCTATGAGATCGAGGAGCTCATCGGCAGGCCGAGCCACAGCCTTTGGCATCATTCTAAAGCGGACGGAACCCCTTATCCCGAAGACGAATGCAAAATTCACGCCGCCAGTAAGGCTGGAAAGAGCTGTCGTGCGTCTAACGAGGTGTTCTGGCGGAAAGACGGCTCCAGTTTTCCTGTTGCGTATAACAGCGGGCCCATCTTGGAGTCCGGGCAGCCGGCGGGCGCCGTGATAACCTTCGACGATATTACCGAACGCAGGCGGACGGAGGCCTCGCTGATGGCCAGCAAGGCGCGCTTCAGAGACATCGCGATGAACATCAGCGACTTGATCTGGGAGATGGATACGCAGGGTGTGCTTCGTTACGTTTCAGGACAGTCGGTCGGACTGCTGGGATACACCGCGGAGGAGCTGGTCGGGACAACACGCTTCAATCGAATGCATGCGCAGCAGGCTGAGGCGGCCAACGCGTTTTTTGCGGAGCGGTTCAGAGACCATAAGCCGTTCCGGGATTATGAAAACTGGACTGTACACAAGGACGGGACGCCCATCTGTATACTGAGCAGCGGTATGCCGATGTTCTCGGAGGCCGGAATCTTTATCGGGTACTGCGGCGCGGACACGGACATCACCACCCGCAAGGGGTACGAAGAGGATATCAAACAGTCGGTGTCTCTTTTGGAAGCGACACTGGATGCGACCGCTGACGGCATTCTGGTGGTGGACGGGAAGGGGCGGATCCTTCGCTTTAACCGGAAATTTATAGAAATGTGGAAAATTCCTGATGATATTATCGCGTCGGGCAGCGAGGCGGCCGTGCTGGATATGGTTCTCGGACAGCTTTGCGAGCCGGAAGTGTTTCTGGCCAAAGTGCGGGCATTATCTCGGCAGCCGGACGCGATAAGCTTTGATGTGTTGAACTTCCATGACGGCAGGGTTTTCGAACGCAACTCCCAGCCGCAGAGGATCGCTGGCCGTGTGGGTGGCCGCGCATGGAGTTTCCACGATGTTACCAGGCGCGAACAGGCCGAGGCGCTACTGTGGGCGAGTCAGACGAAGCTCGATTTAGCCTTACAGTCTGCCTCGATGGGGGTGTGGCAATGGGATGTCATCACAGACACACACACGTATGATCGTCAGGCCTGTGCGTTCATGGGGATTAATCCGGCCACGTTCGGCGGAACAGAAGCGGAGATTTTTGCCGTGGTGCATCCCGCTGACCGGCAAAACATCAAAGAAGCTTTAACCCGGACCGTTGAGCAGCATGCGCCCTATGATATGGAATATCGCGCGATCTGTCCGGACGGGATGGTCCGCCACATCGCCACTCGGGCGCAGCTTTTCCTCGACGACGGAGATCGGCAGCTTAAGGTCACCGGCGTTTGCTGGGATATCACCGATCGCAGGAAGGCGGAGGCGCGCATGCATCTGCTGATGGAGCATCTGCAGACGGTGCGCGAAGAGGAACGCAAGCGGATCGCGCGCGAACTGCATGACGATATCGGTCAGATTCTCACCGCAATTAAAATTGATCTGTCTGTGGTGGAATCCGGATGCCGTTGCCAGGGCGATCTAAAAAACAAAATGGGCGGCATTCAGCAGATGCTGCGCACCGGGATCGAAAGCATTCATTCTCTTTGCCGCCAGCTGCGCCCCGGAGCCTTGGACGATTTGGATCTGTCTGACGCTCTCGAAGGTCTGATCGACGACTGGAAAAAACGCAATCAGGTGGAATGTGCTTTGTACGCCGATGTGGACGACGAAATGCTTTCGGACGGGGTCAAGACCGCGGCGTTCCGTGTAACGCAGGAGGCGCTCACCAACATATCGCGCTATGCGCAGGCCTCTAAGGTCGAAGTCAATCTTGTCGCGGATGAGCAGGCGTTTAACATCACGATCACCGACGACGGGCTCGGCATGGAGCCCGGCGCGGCTGACAAACCGACTTCGTTCGGCCTGCTCGGTATGCGTGAGCGTGTTGAGGCGTTGGGCGGAACTCTGAGCATCGAGAGCTCGCCGGGCAAGGGAACGCGCATCGAAGCAACCCTGCCTCTGCCGCGGAATGGAGAATTAAAAACTGGTGATTTTGGTTAATTGGTTTTCCAGCCCTTGGGCCGCTTTCGCGGAAGGGATGATCGGATATTGGTGATTGGTTATATGGGGTTTCCAACCCTCGGAACCTTTTCGGCTTTGCGCCTTGGCGGCTTTGCGCGAAACAATTCCACCTCTTGTCTGGATTTTCCCTACACAAAGAATAGCCTGAATCCGATGTTTTTATTGTGCAAATGAGGGTAGGATACACGGAACATGAAGGTGCTTATAGCAGATGATTCGCAACCGATCCGTCACCGGCTGACCGAGCGGCTTTCGCGTATACCGGATGTACAGATCGCTGAGGCGGCGGATACGCCGGAGGCGCTCCGGCAGATGGCCGCTTTTATGCCGGATGTGGCGGTGCTGGATATCCGCATGCCGGGCGGCGGCGGCATCAAGGCGCTGAGTGAAATTAAAAAGCAGTATCCCGGCACGACGGTCATCATCATGACCAACTATCCTTACGCGCAATACCGCCGTAAATGTTTTGATGCGGGCGCCGATTTCTTTTTCGACAAATCCACGGAATTTGAACAGGCGGCGGAAACGATCATCCGGCTGATGCGCCCCGGAAAAGTGGCCGAGGTGGCGCACCGCACAGCGGCGACTCAGCTGGTGGAGGCTAAAGAGGAACTGGAAAAATTAACCCAGCACCAGCGGGACATGAGCATTCTGAGCCTCCTGCGGAAAAAAGAGGACAGCGGGGCCGACCAGGCCTATACCATGTGGGAAAAGACCTTTGATGCCATGCCCGATCTGGTGGCCGTTTTCAATACCGACCACACCATTGTGCGCGTCAACAAAGCCATGGCCGACGGGCTGGGACGGCCTGCGGCGGAACTGGCCGGAAAAAAATGTTTTGAATACATTCACGGCACAGCCTGTCCGGTCGCCGGATGCCCGCACGAAGCCATGCTTCACGATGGAAAGGAACATACGTGCGAGATTTATTCGGAGTGTTTGGAAATCTGGTTTAATGTCAGCGTTTCACCGATCTATGACAAGGACAAGATGGTCGGCGCCATTCATATGGCCCGCGATATCACGGCGATCAAACAGGCTGAATTATATAAAGAAATCCAGCGGGAAATTCTGGAGGGGCTGAACGAGCGGGGAGAACTGGAGGAATCTGTCCGGCGCGTTCTGGAGATATTGAAGGAGCGGGCCGGTCTGGATGCGGCGGGGATCCGCCTGAAAAACGGGGACGATTTTCCTTATTTTGTTCAAGAAGGCTTTTCCAGTGATTTTCTGCTGAAGGAAAACACGCTCGTTGAGCTCGGCGAGGATGGCTGGGCGTGCCGGAACAAAGACGGCAGTATCCGGCTGGAATGCACCTGCGGGTTGGTTCTTTCCGGCAGGATCGATCCGTCCAATCCGCTTTTTACAAAGGGTGGAAGCTGCTGGACCAACGATTCGGCTCCGCTGCTCTCTCTGCCGGCCGAACAGGATCCGCGGCTTCATCCGCGCAACGAGTGTATCCATCAGGGCTATGCCTCCGTGGCACTGGTTCCCATTCGCAGCGGGGGGAAGATTGTCGGACTGATCCAGCTCAATGACCGCCGTAAAAACCGGTTCAGTTTCGATGCAATAGAACGTCTGGAATTCATCGGCTCGCATATCGGCGAAGCGCTGGCGCGCAAGCAGGCGGAGATGGCGATTCAAGAGAGTGAGCAACGGTACCGACAGTTGTTTGAAGCGATGCAGTTCGGCTTTTCCCTGAACGAAATCATCTGCGATGAAAAGGGTGTCCCCTGCGACTATCGCTTTTTGGAAGTCAACGCGGCGTTCGAAGAAATGACCGGGACGAAGGCTGAAAACCTGATCGGACGAACGGTCAAAGAGGTTCTGCCTGAGACGGAAGAATACTGGATTAAAGCAGTCGGCCGCGTTGCGCTGACCGGCAAACCGGAATTGATCGAGGAATTTTCCAAAGCGCTCAACCGGCACTATTCGGTTTCAGCTTATTCGCCCCGCGAGGGACAGTGCGCCGCTATTTTTACCGATGTCACCGAACAGAAAAACGCTGTTGCCGCTGTGCTTCGCGCCCGCGATGCCGCCGAGGCGGATAGTCTGGCAAAATCGAGGTTTCTGGCCAACATAAGCCACGAATTGCGCACGCCGCTTAATGCCATCATCGGATTTTCCGAAATGCTCCAATTCACAGAGCTTGACGAAGATCAGCGCGAGCAGATCCAGACCATAGGCACCAGCGGTGAGATGCTGCTGACTCTGGTGACGGATCTTCTGGATCTCGCCAAAATCAATCTCGGAAAAATTGAAGTTAGAAACGAAGAGTTGAACATTCGCGAGATAGTCCGCCACGCCGTGGCGATGCTTTCCCTGCAGGCGGAAAAAAAGGGGGTTGCGCTGACCGGCAACGTAGAAGACGCCGTTCCGGAAAAAATCACCAGCGATCCTGACCGCCTGAAACAGGTGCTGGTCAATCTGCTGAATAATGCGATCAAGTTCACGGAGAAGGGCTTTGTGCGGCTGACCGTGGAAAATCAGGCTTTACCGTCCGGCCGCCGCCGCATCAAATTCACAGTCGAAGACAGCGGCGAGGGGATGAGCGCCGACACCCTGAAGCGGATTTTTAAACCATTCCAGATGGGTGACAATTCCAATACCCGCGCTCACGGCGGCTCCGGGCTGGGATTGGCGATTTCAAAAAATCTGGTCGAACTGATGGGCGGATCAATTCATGCTCAAAGCCACAAAGGCGAGGGGGCGATTTTCGAGTTCCAGATCGCCGATCTGACGGGTCTAAGCAGCCGGGTAACCGCCGGAGAGATTAAAGAAAAATGGCAGGGCCGGAGCGTTTGCGTTTGGACCGACGATCCGGACGACCTGCACGTCGCCGAGGGTCTTTTGAGCCTTTGCGATGCCCTGCCCCGGTACAAAGAGGCTATAAAGCAGATTCAAGACGGCCTGATTTATGATGATCCGGCCGATGCGGTTCTATGCAATCTCGACCTGCCGGGATTGGAGGAGCGGCTTCTCAAATTCCGTGCAATGCGACCGGACGTTCCGTGGATTGCTTTTTCGAACTGGAATAAACCGCTGGAAGAGTGGATTGAAAGATGTTTTTCCGCCTTCATCGACCGTCCACTTAAACCGGAACAGCTTTATGCCGCACTGGCGAAACTGCAGGAGTTAAAACGGTGAAATGGTTTTCATTCCCAGGCAGGGACGCCTCTCCGGAAAGCGGCTTCCGGGCGGCGCCTTCCTTCATCTTGATCTTCATCCTCTTGGCGGCGGGCATCATCACGATCAGCTATGTCTTCTTCCAAAGTTATCAGCGGAATTTCCGCGTCGAAGCCGAGCGGCAGCTCGAGGCGGTTACGGAGTTGAAAATAAACGAGTTGTTGCGGTGGCGCATCGAACGGGAGGGGGACGGCAATGTTTTCTACAACAACTCCGCTTTCGTCGGGCTGGTGCGCCGCCTCTACGACCAGCCGGAGGATGTGGAAACGCAAGCGCAGCTTCAGAACTGGATGAGTAAAATCAGTCGGTACGGACAGTATGACCGGGCCTGGCTGATGGATACGCAGAGCGTTACCCGGCTGTCGGTGCCCGGCGGGCAGCAGCCGCCTGCCGCACCAACCATGCGGATGGTATCTGAAGTTCTGCAATCGGGCCGGCCGGTGTTCCAGGATTTCTACCGGAATGAGAAAGACCAGCGCGTTTATCTGGCTGTGATGGTTCCCATTATCGATGAATCGAACGCGAGCCGTCCGCTGGGCGTTCTTGTTCTGCAGATTGATCCGACAGCCTATCTTTATCCCTTTATCCAGCGCTGGCCCGTATCCGGCGCGAAGACGGCAGAGACGCTGCTCGTTCGTCGGGAAGAGAACGAGGTGGTTTATTTGAATGAACTGCGGTTTCAAGCCGATACCGCGCTCAACCTGCGCTTTCCGATCACCCGGACCGACTTGCCTGCGGTGAAGGTTGCTTTGGGGCAGGAAGGTGTTGTAGAGGGAACCGATTACCGGGGCATCCCGGTGCTGGCCGCCATAAAAGCCGTTCCGGATTCGCCGTGGTTTATGGTGACCCGGCAGGATAAGGCGGAAGTGTTCTCGCCCATCCGGCAGCGGCTTTATCAAATGGTCGCCGCGATCGGTCTGATGCTGTTCAGTGCGGCGGCCTGTGTGGGTCTGGTCTGGCGGAAGCAGCGCGTCGGATTCTACCGGGAAAAAATGCTGACGATGAAGGCTTTGATAAAAAGTGATGCCGTCTTTCGCAGCTATTTCGAATTGCCATTGCACGGTCTGGCCGTTACCTCGGTTGAAAAAGGGTGGCTGAAGGTTAATGATCATCTTTGTTCGATTCTGGGTTATACCCGGGAAGAAATCGTCCGCATGACCTGGGCGGAGATGACGTATCCGCGCGATCTGGACGCAGATGTGGAGCAATTTAATCGTCTGCTGGCCGGTCAGATCGAGAAATATGAGATGGAAAAACGGTTTGTCCGTAAGGATGGTGCCGTGGTCTGGACGGCAATCGCCGCGGGTTGTGTGCGGGAAGCCGACGGCGCTGCGGATCATTTTATTTGTTCGATTGACGACATCACCGCCCGCAAGGCGGGTGAGGAAAAACTGGCTGAAACGATAGCTGAACTGCGGGCATCTAATCGGGATCTGGAACAGTTTGCCTATATTGCCTCGCATGATATGCAGGAGCCTCTGCGTATGGTGGCCGGCTATGTGCAGCTCCTTGAACGGCGCTATAAAGACAAACTCGATCAGGATGCCAATGATTTTATCGGGTTTGCTGTGGACGGCGCGCTGCGCATGCGGCAGCTGATTGACTCTTTGCTCGAATATTCTCAGGTACAGACCCGCCAGCGGTCATTTGAACCGGTCGATTTGGATCAGGTTCTTCCCGGAGTTTTGCGCGACTTGGAAGGGAGCGTGCTTGAAACCAGCGCGCAGATCACCGCCGATCCGCTGCCGCACGTCTATGGCGATGCCCTGCAGCTCGGTCTCGTTCTCCAGAATCTCATCAGCAATGCGCTCAAATTTCACGGAGAAAAATCTCCCGAGGTGCATATTGCCGCCGAAGAGCTTTCCAAATACTGGAAAATCACGGTGCGCGATAACGGGATTGGCATTGAGCCGCAATATCAGGAGAGAATCTTTAAAATTTTCCAGCGACTGCACAGCCATGCGGAGTATCCCGGCACCGGCATCGGACTGACTGTTTGCAAACGGATTGTTGAAAGGCATGGAGGAGAAACCGGCGTGGAATCTGAGTACGGAAAGGGAAGCTCATTCTGGTTCACACTGCCCAAAAAAGGAGAAAAGTAAAATGACCGCATACAGAGCGATAGAAATATTACTGGTTGAAGATAACCCCGGAGATGTCCGCCTGACGCAGGAGGCGCTCAAGGAGAATAAAATTTGCAACAGGCTGCATGTGGCCAAAGACGGTGTCGAGGCCATGAAGTTTCTCCGCAAAATGGAGGGATACCGAGAGGCTCCCCGGCCTGACTTGATTCTGCTCGACCTGAATATGCCCAAAAAGGACGGACGCGAAGTGCTGGCCGAAATCAAAACCGATGAAAAACTGCGCTCCATTCCTGTGGTGATCCTCACCACCTCCGACGCCGACGACGATGTCGCCAAGGCCTACCAGATGCACGCCAACTGCTACATCCGCAAGCCGATCGACCTCAACCGGTTCGTCGAAGTGATCAAAATCATCGAAAATTTCTGGCTCACCATCGTCGAGCTTCCGCCTAAACAATAAGTTTTTAAGTGCGGCGATAAAGAGGTTCCGGATCGCCGCTTTTCCCCTCGGAACATTCACCCGCAACGGCAAGAGACGCATGAACTTCGCAGAAATTTTACGGTGGTTGGCGACCGGAAAGGTTCAGACAAGGGTGGAAAAACTTTTTCGTTCCGCTGAGAAAGGGAAAGCATCCGCTCAATCTGAACTGGGACTTTGTTATTACGAAGGCGACGGTGTTCCTCAGGATGACCAAGAGGCAATCCGATGGTTTCTCCTGGCCGCCAGACAGGGAAATTCACGGGCTCAATTCTATCTGGGCCGCGCCTATAGTTCAGGCAAAGGGGTTTCGAAGGATATTGAAAGCGCTTGCGCATGGCTCGGGATGGCCGCAGCTCAAGGGTATAAAGAAGCGGCGGAATGGCAATCCGCTGTCATGAAAAAAATGTCGCCCGCACAGATTGATGAAGGGCGGCGGCTGGCTCAGGAAGCACAGGCAAACCGATAAACCTAAAAAGAAAAATGGAGCCACTGATTTTCACTAATACCCGCTAATATGAATGAGGTTCAAATAGTAAGTCTCTCATGGTTTTGGTGAACTGAAGCGGAGGGTCTATGCAGATGAGGCAGATTGATTTTATGGGTGATTAGAGCAAGTTCAAAAGAACTGTAGCCGCGGCTTTTGGAGGGTCGCCGGCCTCGGCGACCCTGGACGGCGAGGCCGCCGTCCCTCC
>JBAWXO010000049.1:0-9063 GCA_037144035.1 Kiritimatiellales bacterium | reverse complement strand
CTACGTTTACGATCTGCTCGGCGTTTTTAAATCCGCGCTGGTTCCAGAATTTTTCATCCTGTCCGGTAAAGACGAGTGCATCAACGTTTACGATGCGGTGAAATTTGCCAACGATATCGGCGCGATTCCGGCCTACGCCTATCTGGGCGATGTTAGCGAATCGCCGACCGGTGACAAGAAGGCTGAAAAGTTTGAAGACGATTATCTCGACGAGCTGGTGCCGGAGCTGAAGAAAATCGGCTTCAAAGCGATCACCTACATGCCGCCGCGCAATACGAAGTCGCAGCTGCTCCGGTTGCAGAAGCTCTGCCAGGCGAACGGTCTGATGGAGATCAGCGGCGTGGACATTAACAGCTCGCGTCAGTCGTTTAACTGTCCGATCCTGCTTGAGCCGGAGTTCCGCCATCTGACGGATGCGGCATGGGCGCTGATCGCGCACGAAAAACTGGCGGCGGAAAATCCGAAGCTTGGGATTTTCCATCCGGGAAATCCGCTGTCTGCCCAGCCTTTGGAAAAACGGATTGCAATTTATTCAAACATTGGAAAACGCATCGATCACCGAAAACCCGAAGAGGCGATTAAGCTGGCCGGAGAATTAAAATGAATAAAGCAGTATTAGAAATAGCGCCGTTGTTGCGCGGACTGACCTTTGACGGCGAGAAGGGCAACCTCGTCGTTTTTAAGGAGTCGGTTGAATTCGCAGAACTGAATTGCTCCGCAGAAAATCTGGCGGCGCAGTTTAAGTCCGGTATGCGTTCAGTGAATGTCGAAGGCGTTGGCGCTTTTCTGCTCGGCGAAGATTACGACGACGCGGCGAACGGAACTTCCAAGGTTCGGAAAGTGACCGGTCGTGCGGCTGTGGTGAACAATAAAGTTTGTGTGGTGACCGGCGGCGCGCAGGGCTTCGGTGAAGGCATTGTGCGCGAGCTGATCAAAACCGGCGCAATTGTTTTTATCGCCGACCTAAACGCAACCGGCGCGAAGAAGCTGGCTGTTGAACTCAACGCGCAGGCCGGGCGCACGGTTGCTTTCGGTGTCGAGGTGAATGTAGCGGACGAAGATTCCGTAAAGGCGATGGTGGACGAAATCGTTTTGACCGTTGGCGGCATTGATTTGTTCGTGAGCAATGCGGGCGTGTTAAAAGCAGGCAGTGTCAAAGAGATGACGCTCAAGGATTTCCGGTTCGTCACCGACGTGAACTATATCGGCTTCTTCCTTTGCACCAAGCACGTCGCTCCGGTGATGGCCGCCATGAATAAACCGTCTGGCAAATATTTTACGGATATCGTGGCGATCAGCTCTAAGTCAGCGCTTGAAGGCTCGAACAAAAACGGCGCCTATGCCGGTTCGAAGTTCGGAGCCGTCGGGCTGGTCCAGAGTTTTGCCAAGGAGCTGGTGACAGACAACATCAAGGTCAATACCGTTTGTCCCGGCAACTTTTTCGATGGTCCGCTTTGGAGCGATCCGGAACGCGGGCTGTTTACGCAGTATCTGAATACCGGCAAGGTTCCAGGTGCGAAAACGGTGGCGGATGTCCGCCGGTTTTATGAAAAGCAGGTTCCGATGAACCGCGGCTGCTTCGGCGACGACGTGACCAAGGCAATTCTTTATTCCGTGGAGCAGAAGTACGAAACCGGTCAGGCCATTCCGGTCACCGGCGGTCAAGTGATGTTAAATTAAGGAAACCCCATGAAAACAAAGGCTGTTAGACTTTACGGCGAAAAAGATTTGAGGCTGGAGGAGTTTGAGCTTCCGCCGATCAAGGAAACCGAAATCCTCGCGAAAATTATTTCGGACAGTATCTGCATGTCGTCGTACAAGGCGGCGAGCCAGGGCGTGAAACACAAACGCATTCCGGGCAACATTGCAGAGGCTCCGATTATTATCGGTCATGAGTTCTGCGGGGAGATTGTTAAAGTCGGCGCGAAATGGGCGAAACAGTTCAAAGCCGGTGCTAAATTTTCGATTCAACCTGCGCTGGTTGATAAAAACGGCCCGGTCGGCGTACTGTCGGCCCCGGGCTATTCCTATCAGTATATCGGCGGTGACGCGCAGCACATCATCATTCCGGAAGAGGTGATGGCCAACAACTGTCTGCTTCCGTTTAATGGCGACGCGTTTTATCTCGGCTCGCTGGCTGAGCCCATGTCCTGTATCGTCGGCGGCTACCACGCCAACTATCACACCACGCCGGGCAGTTATGTGCACGAAATGGGCATCAAAGAAGGCGGCGCGACAGCAGTTCTCGCCGGGGTCGGCCCGATGGGCCTTGGCGCAATTGACTATGCCATTCATTGTGACCGCAAGCCGGCGCTATTGGTGGTGACCGATATCGATAACGCCCGCCTTGAACGCGCGGCTTCTATTTTTACGGTGGAAGAGGCGAAGAAGAACGGGGTGAAGCTGATTTACGTCAACACTGCCGAAGCGGGCAAGGGCGTGGATTATCTTAAATCCCTGACACCAAACGGAGCCGGATTTGATGACGTGTTTGTTTACGCGCCGGTTCGTCCGGTTATCGAGCAGGCCGATAAAATTCTTGGCTTTGACGGCTGCCTGAACTTTTTTGCCGGCCCGACCGATCCGGAGTTTTCGGCGAACTTCAACTTCTACAACGTTCACTATGCGGCTACACATCTGGTTGGCACCAGCGGTGGCAACACCGACGACATGCGCGAATCGCTCAAGATGATGGAAGCGGGTCTGCTGAATCCGTCCGTCATGATCACGCACGTCGGTGGGCTGGACGCCGTCATCGAAACCACCCTCAATCTTCCGAAGATCCCAGGCGGCAAGAAGCTGATTTATACCGGCATCAGCATGCCGCTGGTTGCATTGACTGAACTGGCGGGGCAGGATTGTCCGGTGTACAAGGAGCTTGCCAAAATCGTCAAAAAACATAACGGCCTGTGGAGCCCCGACGCGGAAAAATATCTTCTGGCCAACTCACCGGTACTGTAAAAATAAAAAGGCGAACTAATGGCTAAACACTATTTAGCAGTGGATTTGGGCGCGTCGAGCGGCCGTACGATTGTCGGGACGTTGAAAAACGGCACGCTGACGCTTAAGGAGCTGAACCGGTTTTGGAACGGGCCGACGGAAATCAACGGCACGCTCTACTGGGACTTCGTCCATCTTTTCCGCAATATCCAGGAAGGTATTGCGCTGGCTAAAAAAGAATTTGGCGACGGCCTGATCTCAATGGGGCTTGCCACCTGGGGCGTCGACTTCGGCCTGATCGACGTGCAGGGCAGGCTGCTCGGCAGTCCGGTCAACTACCGCGATGCACGCACCAACGGCATGACTGAAAAAGTATTTGCCGCCGCCGGCAAAGAAACCGTTTTTCAGCAGACCGGCATTCAGTTCATGCAGCTCAACACGCTCTATCAACTCTACGCGCTGGCGCAGTCGAAAGATGCTCAATATCTGCAAGCGGATAAGCTGCTGTTTGTTCCCGACCTGCTCAACTACTGGCTCACTGGAAAGATGGCGACCGAACGCACCTTCGCCAGCACGTCGCAGATGTATAATCCTGTCACCAAAGACTGGGCGTTTGATTTGCTCAGAAAACTCAATATTCGCACCGACCTTTTCGCTCCGTTCGCCGATCCCGGAACAGTGCTCGGCGATTACCGGGGATTGCCGGTCGTTAATGTCGGCAGTCACGATACGGCCAGCGCCTTTGCCGCCGTACCGGTTGTGAAAGGTGAAGAGTGCGCATTCCTCAGTTCCGGAACCTGGTCGCTGCTTGGCACGGAGCTGTCTGCGCCGGCGATCAATGACAACGTGCTGGCCGCCAATTTCACCAACGAAGTCGGAGTGTGCGACACCATCCGCTTTCTAAAAAATCTTTCCGGACTCTGGGTCATGCAGGAACTTCGCCGCGTCTGGGCGGAGCAGGGCACGGACTATACCTGGGATGAAATGGCCGAAATGGCACTGCTTTCTGAGCCATTCCAGTTCTTCGTCAATCCGGGCGATGAAGCGTTCGTGTCGCCGGGCAATATGCCCTTGCGCATTCAGGACTATTGCGAACGCACCGGACAAAAACGGCCGCAGGAACGTGGTCAGATTCTGCGCGCCGCCTATGAAGGGTTGGCACTGCTCTATGCCGACACCTACGAAGCGCTGGAAAAACTCAGCGGGAAGAAAATGGATGTATTGCGGATTGTCGGCGGCGGCTGTCAGAATAAAAACCTCAGTCCGTTCGCGGCCAATGCCACCGGACGCAAGGTCGTTACCGGCCCGATCGAAGCCACGGCCATTGGAAATCTCATTGTGCAGATGCTGGCCATGGGTGACATTGCCTCGCTGGATGAAGGCCGCGAGATCGTCCGCAAATCTTTTGCGCACGAATCAAAAACCTTCCATCCACAGGATGTTGAGGCATGGAAAGCGGCGCTCGAAAAATGGCGCTCCATTTGCCGTTGATTATCCTGTTGGACGGTAAAGATCGGACGGATAGAGAATGAGTTGGTTGTGCTGAGCACAATCTCTTAGTCCCTGAAGAAGACCCGTCATGTCATCGGGGCAGCGGTCAGCCCCCGCGCCGGTCATAATGACTTCTCCGTCTATCCCCAAAAGAGTTCGCACGGGGCGAGAAAATAATCAGGCGGAGCAACGGGTGCAAGGTGGACGTGGAAAAGAAAGTGTAAGCCTAAATACAGAAATGAACTAACCATTAATATTCACTAATGAACACTAATCACCCAGAAAATCAATCTGCCTCATCTGCATAGACAGTCCGCTTCAGTTCACAAAAAAAATGAAAGACTTTCTATTTGTAACTCATTCATTATTCGTGGGTATTAGTGAAAATCAGTGGTTCCATTTTTTTAAGGTAAGCGAACGCAGCTTCTGGTGGGTAAAAAGTTGTACCATTTTATAGGGTGTGTGCCGGGGTAGCAACGAGGGGTAAAAGAGACTGGATGGCGTAGGAGGTACGATTAAACCCCTGATAAAATTGATTAAGATGAGGTTTTAAAAGAGTGAGCCGGCCGGGGCTCGAACCCGGGACCCTGTGATTAAAAGTCACATGCTCTACCAACTGAGCTACCGGCCCGTAAAAAACGGAGCGCATAGGGTAGATGACAGCGGCATAGTTGTCAAAAGCCAATGCGCTGAAATTCTGCTTTTTATGGACGCAAGAAAAGGTTTTGCGAAATCCGTCAATCCTCTCCCTGCTGGCGATATGGATACCACTTGATGGGGCCAAGCCACGGGACAAGAAAAAAGACCAGCAGGCCGAGCATTAGGAGTATCATTTCCCCATGCTGGAACCATGAAAACTCTTGGTAGTTGAGGGGGGCACGGCGCATGGCTGGCGTACAACCGCACGTTCCAGAGGATAAACACGTTGGCCCAGAAGGCCGGTAGCAGGATGCCCAGCCAGAAGGCGATGAGCAGAATTTCCGACAGTTTTTCAAGTTCATCGAACCACCATCCTTTGCGGTGGATGGTTGGTGATCCCGGTTGTTTCTGTAAACCGAAAAGCCTTGCGGGACTCTTTTATAAAAAAATGAAGGCTGATACAATAAAGCCGTCTTCACCCCGTTATATGCCATGAAAACCACCGATATAGAAAGAACCCGGATGGATCAAGACGATGAAAAGCTACTGGCAGCTTATCGTGAAGGGGATTCCGAAGCCCTCGGCGTTCTGGTCGATAAATATAAACGGCCCCTCTTCGGGTTTATTCTCCGGTTTTCTGAAGGCAGAGAAGATGCCGATGAAATTTTTCAGGAGGTATGGGTGCGAGCGATTAAAAATATGAACCGTTATCGTCAGAAAAGTCTGCTCAGCTGGCTGTTCCGCATAGCGCACAATCTGATGATTGACCGGGTGCGGCGCCGTAAGTTTGTTCTCTCTCTGGATACTTCGGCTAGCGAAGACGGGATTCCGCTTAGCGAGCGGCTTGCCGGCACGGGTCTTGGACCCGATAGCGAAACCGGCGGGCGCGAGCTCGGTTTGCGCATCGAAGCCGCTGCCGCGCGCCTACCCCTCGAACAGCGCGAGGTGTTCTGGTTGCGGATGCAGGCCGATCTCAGCTTCAAGGAAATCGCAAAAATTCAGAAATGCTCCATCAACACTGCGTTGGCCCGGATGCAGTATGCTGTTTCCAAGCTCCGGAAAGAACTGGCCGGTGAATACCGCGATCTGCGGGAGGCGGGAATATGAAAAGAAAGAAGCTCGAAAAATGTCTGTTGCTAGAACAGTCCGGCGAATTATCACCCCGGCAGCTTCGTCAGCTCGAACGAGAGCTGGCCGCTTCAGAAAATGCCCGGATACTGCGTCAGGAGCTTGGTCGGTTGAGAGGATCTGTTCTTCTTCCAGAAACAGAACCGTTCCCGTGGACTGTTGCAAGGATCTCTGCCCGGCTTCGCGAAGAGCGCCGTCCAGTGCTGACTGCTACGCAGGTAATTAAGCCCGTACTTGCGCTGGCAGCCTGTGTAATGGCCGTCGCTGGTATTTTTAACTTCCATGGGAAACAGGCAGCTTCATCTCCTGTCGCCGTTGTGGCGGCGGCGGGAGTGGACGTGTGGAACGATCCGCTTGAAGGAGACCTGAGTAGACTGGAGCGTCAGATAGCGGCCATATCGGGCGATTCGATAGACATCATGGAAATGTAAACAGGAGGGAGAAAACGATGAAAAAGTGGATGAATTACATAGTGGTCGTCGGACTGACGGCTGGAACCGCTTCAGCGGCGTTGTGGCCGTTTGGTTCCGACAAAAAAATAGAACAGGCTCCGGCAACTCTGGTGAAGGTAGCTCCGGCAACTCCGGCAGTCCAGACTCCGGCAGTCCAGACTCCGGCAGTCCAGACTCCGGCGGCGGCGCCTGAAGCAGCTCACATGCAGCGTCCGGAAGGCAAAGGCGAGCGACATGTGCAACTCAGCCCCGAGCAGAAAGAAAAAATGAAAGCCCGGCATGAAGAGCTTAAGAATCTCGGCGACGCGGCTCGCAACGAGACCGCCCCAGCCAAAAAAGAAGCACTGGTCGGCCAGCTTCGCGCCAAGCTGACTGCAATGGCCGACGAACGGCAGGCCGAGATGAAAAAACGGATCGATAATGCGGAAAAAGAAATGCCGAAGCTCAAAGAGCGCATGGCGGAAGCTGAAAAGAACAAATCCGACAACATTGAAAAACAGATTCAACGGATTCTTGCCGGTGAGCCTATTGAGCGTCCCGAAGGGACTTCGTTAAAGAAAGATGGTAAAAAAGGCGCGAAAGCACCTGCCGCGGAATAATAAAAATTCCAAACACGAGAAACCCTGCTGCCTGCGGGGTTTTTGTTTTTCCAGGCGTTGGGAAAATTATTTCAGCTTCAGCGCATTTAGAATCGC
The DNA here is from genome assembly GCA_037144035.1 of Kiritimatiellales bacterium. GTDB lineage: Bacteria > Verrucomicrobiota > Kiritimatiellia > Kiritimatiellales > Tichowtungiaceae > Tichowtungia. Next base: position 1,718 of record JBAWXO010000049.1, on the reverse strand, counting down.
CTGAAAATCTTCCGGAACCGGTGCGCTGACGCGCAGAGCCGATCCGCCTTCCTGCGGGTTTGGTAGGATCAGCCGGCAGGCATGCAGCATATGGCGCGGTACGGCGCGGAAGATGGGATTGCCGCGTTGTTCGCCCGCATATTCCTTGTCGCCCAGCACTGGATGTCTCATGGCGGCGAGGTGTTTGCGAATTTGATGAGTTCGTCCAGTATGAATGCGCAGTTCGAGGTAACTGGCGTCGCGGTTACGGTCGAGTACGTTGACCATGGTTGTCGCAGATTCACCATCGATGTCGCGCGTGATCGTTTTGAGAGAGTCAGAAACGCGGCCGATAGCGATGGCGCGGTAGATTTTTACAATTTTTTCCTCTTTGAAGAGCGGAATCATTTTTTCTTTTGCCGCAACGTTGGTGGCGAACATGACACAGCCCGAGGTGTCGCGGTCAAGGCGGTGCACGGCACAGATCTGCGGGTTGTTCAGTTCGTGCTGTAGACGAACTTCCAGACTGCGCGCTCCTCCGTTCGTCACTATGCCGGACGGCTTGTTGACGATAAGCAGGTCGCCCGCTCTTTTTAAAATTTCGATCTTATGTGTTTTCGCCTCGGGGCGGACGGTTTCAATGACGTCTTTGAGTTTGAGCGTGTGCTTGGCCATCCAGACGCGCTGGCCGTTCACGAAAACCTGACGGGCGTCGAGCAGTACACGAGCCTGTTTTTTGGAACAGCGCAACCGGTCAGCGAGAACATCGACCAGCGGCAGTCCATCTTCGTGGGGTGTGATTTGGAACGTTGCGCGGCTCATTGAGCTTTATCCAGTTCGGCGCAGGCTTCGGCGATGAGCGCGGCGGCTTTTTCAACTTCTTTGGCAGTGACGTTGAGCGGCGGCAGCATCCGCAGCACCCGCACGGCGGTGGCCAGCGACAGTAATCCTTTGTCCTGAAGCAGTTTCTGGAGCGGAGCAGCGTTGTCCTTCAGCACCAACCCGACCATTAGTCCGCAACCCCGCGCGCCTTCGATCCAGCTATATTTGGCGGCGATCGCCTGAAGTTTTTCAAGGAGCAGCGCGCCCATGACCTGCGCGTTTGTGAGCAGGTGTTCTTTTTCAATTGTTTCGATAACAGCCAGCGCGGCGGCGCAAGCCAGCGGCGTGCCGCCGAAGGTGCTTGCATGGTTTCCGGGCTGGAAGACATCCGCGAGTTTTGGAGAAACAACCATCGCGCCGATCGGAAAACCGTTACCGAGTCCTTTAGCCAGCGAGAAGGCATCCGGCTGCACGTCATAATTCTGGAAGCCGAACCATTTTCCGGTCCGGCCAACGCCGGCTTGCACTTCATCGAAAAACAGCAGCAGATCTTTTTCGTCGCAGAGTTTCCGCAGACCTTTGATGAAGGCCGGATCGGCGGGAATAATACCGCCTTCGCCCTGCACGGCCTCGACGAGAATCGCGGCGGTCTTGTCCGTCACGGCAGCTCTGCACGAATCCAGATTGTTGAACTCGGCGTATTTAAAACCTTCGGGCAGGGGATAGAAGCCTTTCTGCACCTTCTCCTGTCCGGTCGCGGTCAGCGTCGCCAGCGTCCGGCCATGAAAAGAATTTTTCATGGTGATGACTTCATATTTGCCTTTAGCCGATCCCCAAAGCCGCGCGAGCTTGATCAATCCTTCATTGGCTTCGGCTCCGGAGTTGCAGAAAAAGCATTTTCCGCCCATCGACCGTTC
>JBAWXO010000048.1:0-9104 GCA_037144035.1 Kiritimatiellales bacterium | reverse complement strand
GATGACCATCCAGCCCTACTCGCACGGCAACGTCCATAACCACAGTCCGACCCGCCCGCGCCGCCTGCTCCTGCACAAAAAAGAGATCTCTCGTCTCCGGAGCAAAATCGGTGAAAAAGGACTGACGCTCGTGCCGCTCAAAGCCTACCTCAAAGCCGGCAAGGTCAAAATTGAACTGGCGCTTTGCAAAGGTAAAGACACCGTCGACAAGCGCGAGACGCTGAAGAAGAAAGCGGCCGATCTTGATACCCGCCGTGCGTTACGCGGACGCTGATTTTTGCCATGAGAAGCCGTGAAGCCATGCAGTGGGAGCAAACGCTCAAAGGCGTTTTTGACGACATTGACGCCGAACTCGAAACCGAATACGGCGGAAACTATTCACTCCACCCTTCCCGGCCGGTACGCGGCGTCACCGCCAACCCGGAAGACGACGGACTCTTCAATGTCGGCGCGGCCTTTTCAGCGGGATTCGGTTCGAAATACGGCCCCGGCTACGTCGTCGAAATCCGCCTGTCCACGCTTATCAATGTGCCAGACGAAGTGCGTGAGGAGATTAAAATAAAAGTTTTCCAACGTTTGGGAAAACGGCTTCCGGTGGCCTTCCCCGGCAAAGAGCTTCACGTCTCCGAAGAGAACGGCGTTATCCGCATTCACGGCGATTTGAGTCTGGATAATTGGGTCTCGAAATCATAGCCCCAGACCGGCTTACCGTTGATGTCGAAGTAAAGACGTTTTGAATCCCCGCTCCAGCGCAACTGTTCATTCAGCGCTCCGGCCGGCGCATTGGTGTATTCGGCTAGATAGAACAGCGTGTGCCAAAAATGCCGTTCGCGCACGGCGATTTTAAACCCCGGCTTTGAATAATAGTAAATGTGCTGTAACCGCGCTTCGCGGCTTCCGTCGGGCGCGGACAAAATCTGCACGGTTTTCGCTGGCGGCGTAAAAATCCGGAATGAGACAAACGAAACAAAACCCATCAGCACCAGAAAACCGATGGCGCGTGCAGGCGACATATCGCCGAGAAAAGTCCGTTTATGAAATCGATCCATAGCACCCTTTGGACTGCGGTGATAAAGGCGAAGCCGTATCCCCGCTTTTCTTTACCCGTTTACATGGCTGGATCAAAAGCGGCGATACAGAATACCTTTTATCGCCGCACTCCAAATTATTTCTGTTCCGTCTGAGTTGGAATCAACCGACCAAAAAACTTTTTGATCTGAAATTTACGATCCATGTCGTTGAAAGAAAGGATGAGCATCGCGCCGATGAGCAGAACGGCGAAGAAATTGATCAGAACCGTCTGAATTTTCACATTCACTTTGCGCCGAGTGATGCCGTGCCAGAGAGAAAAAACGATGTGCCCGCCGTCGAGCACCGGAATCGGCAGCAGGTTCAAAATTGCGAGGTTGACGTTGAGGAAGCGGATCAATCCGAGTGTGTTCACGAGACCCATTTTAATTGCCATCGTCAACATGCTGAAAATCGCAATCGGTCCTCCCAGTCCGCCCGCCGCCTGTTTGGCCTCGGCGGGAGTGACTAGCGCTTTGAGGACGCGGACGATAGCAAGCGCGTCATATTTTAGCTGATCAACCGGATTTTTGTAGAGCATCCACGGCATACCGCTGCCGCCGAGCTGCACACCGATCATGATTCGTTTATATTCTTCGTTGTATGCCGGCACGATGGAGAGATTGAGCCGTTCGCCTTTGCGTTCGACCATGAGTGCCGCCGGAACGCCGGGTTCGACCGCCTGCACCAGTTCGGTGAAATGTTCCCAGCCCAGCACCGTCACGCCGTTGAACGAAAGCGCCGTGTCGCCGCTTTTGACGCCCGCGAGATCGGCCGGACTGCCTTTTGTCACCGAACCGAAAAGACAAGGTATAGCGGGCTCGATCCCTTCAATTGTGCGCACGCCTTCTTCGCCTTTGACCACCGGAACATCCAGATGTCTATCGATGCCGGAGTTACGAAGATCCAGCGCAACCGTGTCACTGTTTTTCAGAAGAGTTTCCACCATGAAGTCATACCAGCCTTTAATAGAGGCTCCGTTGACGGCGGTGATTTCATCACCTTTGCGCAGACCGGCGGCGTAAGCGGCGCTGTTGGTTTCAATGTTTCCAATGATTGGACGGATTTGCGCACCCGCGTCGTTGCCGGGAATCAGCCAGATGGCGACGGCCAGCAGAATCGCCAGCACGATATTGCCAAGAGGTCCGGAAACACAGACGGCGATTTTCTTCCACGGTGAAACATCGGGATAAATTTCAGCCGATCCATCGCCTTGGATTTTTCCATGCCTTCGGGATCGAGTTGCGGAAGCGCGACGTAACCGCCAAAAGGAATCCAGCCGATTTTGTAGAGAATGCCGTCCTTCTCCCATTTGAAGATGGCTCGTCCGAAGCCGATCGAAAAGGTTTTGACGACCAGTCCGCAGCGGCGCGCCACAATGAAATGGCCGAACTCGTGAACAAAAACAGTGACGCCGAAAAGAAACAGCGCCGCGAAAACAGTGTAGAAAACAGTCCAGCAGGTCAGGAGAAAATCAGCCATCGGAAGACGTCCACCTTTCTAGCGAAGGAAAAAATTGATGTAGATGTACATGAAGGGCGCGGTGAAAAGCAGGCTGTCGATCATATCGAGCATGCCGCCCAGTCCGTGCGCAATCGCGCCGGAGTCTTTGATGTCCACCGCGCGCTTGAACAGGGATTCCACCAGATCGCTGATGGTTCCAATGATTGGAAGAAGAACGCCGAGAATCAGCGCGTGAGCCAGAGAAAACTTATACGGCCCGAGCATGCCTTCGGCAAAGTGCCACCAGAGCACACCGACCACACAGGAAAAAAGAATGCCGCCGAAAAGCCCTTCCCAGCTTTTCTTCGGAGAAATACGCGGACACATTTTATGCTTCCCGAAGCGCGAGCCGATGAAATAGGCGCCGCCATCGCCCCATTTGACGACCAGCAACAGATAAAAAGCGGTCAGGCCCGGCGCTTCATTTCCGCCTGCCATATACAACCGGACAAAAAAGCTCCAGAAAAACGCCACGTAAAGAAACCCGAACAGCGTGCCCAGCGCGTTGCGCAAAGCCTGTCGTGCGTCCGGATAGCCGAACAGCCTGAGAAAAATAACCATCAGAATGATCAAAAGCAGCGACCACAGCATGTCATCACCGGAAAATTTCGGACAAGGATACTTGGCGGTCAGCCAGGTCATGGCAACAAACAGCAGCCCACAGGTTATCCCCGTCTTCTCTGAGGCAAGCAGTTCGGCTCGCTGCATCAGCGCATAGACTTCACGCATGGCCAGACCGCAAATCGTCGCCAGCCCCAGCAGCACCGCGATATTTCCAGCCGGAACCAGCAGCATCGCGATCGAAAGAACAACGGCTATGGTCAACCCCGTCACGATTCTTTTTTTATCCATAGTTTCCCCTACTGTGTCACGACTCCGCCGTAACGGCGTCCGCGCTGATTAAAAGCTTCCAAGGCCTGGAAAAACTGCTCCTCGCGGAAATCCGGCCAAAACACATCCGTCACATACAACTCGGCATACGAAAGCTGCCAGAGCAGAAAATTACTCAGCCGCAGCTCACCGCTGGTACGGATCATCAGTTCCGGATCCGGCACGTCCGGCAGGTAAAGATGTTGCGCCACCGTCTCCTCATTCACCGCTTCGGGATCAAGTGCGCCCTTCGCCGCCTTGCGCGCGATCGCCTTCGCCGCTTCAGCGATTTCAAGGCGGCTGCCGTAACTCAGCGCCACGATCAGCGTGTATTCATAATCCTCCGCCGATTTTTCCATCAGCTTCGAAAGCTTCTTCTGCAACTTTTCCGGCAGACGTTCAATCTGTCCCATTACCCGCAGGCGGACTTTGTTTTTCAGCAACTCGCCTTCGTAGCGACCCATGAAAACACCCAGCAGATTCATCAATCCTTCGACCTCATCCTTCGGACGAACCCAGTTTTCTGTGCTAAAAGCATAGAGCGTCAGATATTTCACACCGGCTTGCCGCGCGGCGCGAAGCACCGCGCGAACCGACTCCGCGCCTTGCTCATGGCCTTTCAGCCGCGGCAATCCGCGCTGTTTCGCCCAGCGTCCGTTGCCGTCCATAATAATGGCGACGTGCTGAGGAACATTGGCGATTGGCGATTTCTGATTGTCGATTAAAGAAGCCATTTTAAATCTATCGGTTCTTTTGGGCTGTTTTGTGCGATGCCGTCATAATGGCAGTTATCTCATCTGCTTCCCGATAAAGATCAGCTACCTGTTCCACTGGAATCAACCCGCCTTCCATGATCAGCTCAAGCCAATAGCAACACTCGTCGGATTCTTCCAAAACGATGCTGAGTTTGGAAATAAACTCTGCCTGAGAGCGCCCTCGACAGGCGGCCCGGTAATTCGCGCCAACCGAAGTGGCCGCCCGCACCAGCTGATTCGCAACAACCCGCCCCTTTGCCGTATTTGGCAATACATCAATCAGCTCCATGACTTGCAAAGCAAACCGTTTCGTTCTGGCTTTCAGCTCATCTGCATTCATGGCGGTCTCCAATCAAAAATCGTCAATCGCCAATCTTAAATCGTCAACTCGATCGTGCTCTTGCGGTTTGGTCCGACGGATAGGATGTCCACCCGCACGCCCGTCAGTTTTTCGAGCCAGCGGACATATTTCTGCGCCTGCTTGGGCAGCTCTTCAAAGGTGGTCGCTTCGCGGGTCGAACAGTTCCAGCCCTTGAACTCTTCATAGACCGGTTTGCAGCGCGACAACTTGCTGATGCTGGCCGGAACCGTGTCCACGCGCTCGCCGTCGCATTCGTAAGCGACACAGACCTTGATGGTTTCAAAGCCGTCGAGTACGTCCATTTTCATCAGAGCCCAGCGGTCTATGCCGCAAATCATGGCTGAATAGCGCGCGACCACGGCATCGAACCAGCCGCAGCGCCGCGGACGGCCGGTGGTGGCGCCGAATTCGCGTCCGACACTGCGCATCTTTTCGCCGTCGGCATCGAGCAGTTCGGTCGGGAACGGTCCTTCGCCCACGCGGGTCGTGTAGGCTTTGACAATGCCGATCACATCATCAATGCAGTGCGGCGGAATGCCCGCGCCGGAGGCCACGCCGCCCGCGCCGGTGGACGACGAGGTGACAAAGGGATAGGTGCCGAAATCGACATCGAGCATGACGCCCTGCGCGCCTTCGAAAATCACGTTGTTTGCCGGATCGCGCACAGCAGCGTTAAGCATTGGCACCGGATCGCAAATGAACGGCTTGAGATAATCAAACGCCGCGCGGTATTTGGCGACCAGTTCGTCGGCATTCAGCGGAGCCGCGCCGAGCACCGCCAGCATGGCATTCTTGGCCGCAATCCGTTCGCGCAGCATGGATTCAAAATCCTTTTCGAGCACATCGCCCATGCGCAAGCCGGAGCGGTCGGCTTTGTCGGAATAGGCCGGGCCGATGCCGCGCTTGGTCGTGCCAATCTTCTTGCCGGTCGCCAGCTTAGCCTCTTTCGCGCCATCGAGTTCCTTATGGTACTGAATCACCAGATGGGCGCGGTCGCTAACGAACAGCCGGCCTTGAATATCAATTCCGCGTTTTTCCAGATCCTGAAGTTCCTCGGCCAGACCGATCGGATCAACCACCAGACCATTGCCGATCACGCACTTCACGCCGGGGCGGAGAATGCCCGACGGAGCCAGATGCAGAACATACTTCTGGTCGCCAATTTCCACCGTGTGACCGGCGTTATTGCCGCCCTGATAGCGAACAACCCAGTTCGCCTTGGCAGTCAAAACATCAATGACCTTGCCTTTGCCTTCATCGCCCCACTGCGCACCGATTAAAACTGTATTTGCCATGCCTAAAACCCCTTGATACTGCGTTGGTTCCCAAAGGCGCAGAGAGTAGACCACCGCGCTGAACGGGTCAATTTCCAAAGCAACTGCGTTGTGGCTTGCTGTTTTTTCGCAGGGTTTGGAAAAAAATGGGGTAAAAGTTTCCAATCCTTGAAAAATCAGGCAGGGTTTCTCTCCATGAAAACTGCTCCGGTAAAAATAAAAACGGTTCTGGTCACCGGCTGCTCGTCCGGCATCGGATTGGCAACGGCGCGGCTTCTGCGTGACCGCGGCTGGCAGGTCATCCCGACGGCCAGAAAACCCGCCGACCTCGACATACTTCGCACTGAAGGGTTTGACCCGATCGTACTCGACGTCGCCGACAGCGCTTCAATTGCCGATGCCGCCAGCGCCGTGCTCGCCCGCTTCGGCGGACAGCTCGGTGCGATTGTGAATAATGCAGGCTTCGGACTGACTTCGGCGGTCGAAGACGCGCCGCGCGCCATGCTCCGCGATATTTTTGAAGCGAATGTCTTTGGACTTCAGGAACTGACCAACCGGTTCATTCCCTTATTCCGCAAACAGGGTTACGGCCGCATCGTCAACGTCAGTTCGGTGGTCGGCGAACTGAGTCTGCCTTTTGCCGGAGCTTATTCGGCGTCGAAGTTTGCGGTCGAAGCGCTTTCCGACGCACTGCGCCGCGAACTGTTCGATTCCGGCGTCGCCGTTTCGATTATCCAGCCGGGGCCGATTGATACGAAGTTTTCCGAAAATCTGGCGTACCGCACCGAACGCTATCCGGCGAATCCGAATTCGCCATTCGCGGAGTTTTATAAGAAAGCGATAGCGACCCGCAAAACCGGTACGGCACACCACACCGCCGAAGCCTTTTCAAAACCGCCGGAAGCCGTCGCTGAGAAAATTTTCCGATGTCTGGAAAGTTCGCGCCCGCCGATCCGCGCCCGCGTCACCGCCGTCGCTTATTTTGGAGCCTTCGTCCGCCGCGCCCTACCCGCCGCATTGGTTGATGCAGCCATGATCGCCGGGCTGAAAAAGCAGCTTCATTCAACCGCGAATACTGGCACGACGTAGCCGCAACCAAAGAATTTGACAAAATCATGAAGACCTTTGTTTGATCGGCTGTTGAAAATGATTTTGTTAAAATGCCCCCTGCTTAATGGTTTGTAAGTAAAGACCGCAAATGGATCCTTCCTGTGAGCGGCGCACCTCATCAATCAGAAAAGAAACGCGCAGCTTTTTCACTGCTGGGCTCCATCCAATTGAACCCGCTCCAATCTTCATTCGGAAATCATTTTTATTTGTAGAATCCGTGCTCATAGGCGGCATTGTACATGGCTGTAATATTTTCCGGCGGCACTTCTCCCTGAATATTATGGATATTGTTGAACACGTATCCGCCGCCCTGTTTCAGAATCTCCACATTCCGACGCGTGTTTTCATAGACTGCTTCCGGTGTGCCCGTCGGCAGCACATGCTGCGAGTCGCAGCCGCCGCCCCAGAAGACCATCTTTCCGCCCCATTCCGCTTTCAGATCCGCAGGATCCATATTGCGTGCGCTGGTCTGAACCGGATTGAGAATATCCACCCCATTGTCCTTGAGTTCCGGAATGTAAACCCGGCAGTTTCCGCAGGTGTGGTACCAGATTTTCGCCTGCGTGCGGGAACGGATATATTGTGCCAGTTTTTTATGCCGGGGCTTGATGATCGAACGGTATGTTTCAGGATTGAACAGCGGGCCGGACTGCCCGGCCAGATCGTCGCCGATCATAATCACATCAACTAAATTCCCGACTTCGTTGAGGAAGCCCTCAAAGTAGCCCATCCAGAATTTACACGTCTGATCAATCAGCGCCTCGCAAAACTCGGGCTCTGTCATCAGGTCGCAAAGCCAGTCTTCCAGTCCGCGCAGATACCAGCAGTACTCATACACCACTCCGGCAATGCCGCTGACTACGGCATAGGGTGTTTCTTTCTTCAACTCCAGCGCCCGTTCCCGCAGTCCGGCGAATCGCGCCGGATCATTCCCCTTGGGCCACGGGTAGTCTTTCAGGTCGGCAATTGTCGCATTGGCGAGCGGATGATGCGAAATGTCCATATAAAGCGGGTTGTCGTCCGGCATGCTCCAGACCACTCCGAATTCGTCCTTCAGGTCGTGCCACAGTTTGCCGTTCCGGGTATTTCGTTTGATGGTTCCGTCATATCCTTCTCCGGCACCTGCCCGGATATAGCGGGTGTCCACATGGAACCGTTTCAGCAAATCCTCCGACGGCTGAGCGAGCTGTTGAACTGCATCCATAATCTTAAGTTCTTCGTTCAGACCCAGGTGTTTCACCAAATTCAGATAGGCATTCTTGTGAATCCCTGTCTGGTTGCCGCCGAGGTCAATCGGCACGCGATCCGGCGTCTTAAAATTCAGCGCTTTCAGCATCCGTTCCCGCGATGTCATCGTTTCTTTATATTTCATGTTCGATACTCCCGTTGCATATCCATTACTTCAGATGTTTTATTTCTTCCCGGCGGTCTGCTTGATAATAAAATCCAGCAGCTCTTCGCATTCGAAAAATTCAGGCTTAACGGTGTGGCCAAGCCCATCTATGATTTTGACCTCAATCTGTCCGCCGCCCGCTTCATAGCGCTGTTTAATCGATCCTCCGTTATCTTCATAAGGCACCACAACATCCGCGTTGCCGTGCACGATAAACAGCGGCACCTTGTTTGCCAGCAGGCCTTGCAGGTTATCAACGGGGTTGTAGCGGCTTAAATTCGCGACCAGTTCCGCTTCGGACAGTTTGTAATCACTCAACACCGCCGGTTTTGAGTTTTTCATCGGCCAGCTCGCCAGATTGCAAACCGGATAAATCCCCGCAAACGCCGTCACTTTGTCAGGATGCCGCATCGCCCAGGTCAGCATCATCAACCCGCCGCGGCTCTGTCCGAGCAGGATCGGCTTAGGCGAATAGCCGCGCTTGACCATCTCGTCATAGAACTTCGTGAACTGCGCCGCGCTCTTCGGTGCGCCGCGGACTTCGCCGAGGTCATAGCCCGCGATCGCGATGCCTGCCTGCTGGCAAGCGTCGGCGTAGAGCTTGTGCTGAACAATCGAGACCCCGCCATTGAGCGCAGGCGCATACCACAGCCAGGGTTTACCTTTCGCAGGATTCGCCGCCGGATGAATCACGGCCTTACGCCCATCGACCAAGAAGGTCTCGGCCGCGAAGAGCGAGGTCGCGGATAAAGACAGGGCAAGAAGCAGGG